>DATHAW010000765.1:0-3486 GCA_035296465.1 Spirosoma sp. | reverse complement strand
AGCGGCCCAGCACGCCACTGTCATTCCCAAGTCCATTTGGAAACCGACGCGATGAGGAGTTCAGCAGGACCAAATTAGTGTTGAGGCAGGCCGCATTCAGGAAGATGATCCGGGCATAATACTCGGTCATCTGCTTCGTGTGCGTGTCAATTACCCGAACGCCGGTGGCTTTTTTCAGGGTTTCATCGTAAATAACTGAATGTACAACCGAATCAGGCCGTAGGGTCAGGTTCCCTGTTTTTGCCGCCCACGGAATGGTTGACGAGTTGCTGCTGAAATAAGCACCGTAGGGGCACCCCCGGTAGCACAAATGCCGGGCCTGACACTGAGCCCGCCCCTGGTCGTAGTGGATTTGCTGCGGGTCAGTCAGGTGGGCACACCGGCCAATGATTACGTGCCGGTCTTTGTATTGGTCGGTAACGCGTTTCTGAATGTGCTTTTCGAGGCAGTTCAACTCCCACGGTTTCTGAAACTCCCCATCGGGCAGCGTTTCCAGTCCGTCTTTATTGCCGCTGATACCCACAAACTTCTCAACGCGGCTGTACCAGGGTGCCAGGTCCTCATAGCGAATGGGCCAGTCGACAGCCGCTCCGTCGCGGGCATTGGCTTCAAAATCGAACCGGCTCCAGCGTTGTGTTTGCCGGGCCCAGATCAGCGATTTCCCGCCAACCTGATACCCCCGAATCCAGTCAAACGGCTTTTCCTGCACGTACGGGTGCTGGGCATCTTTGACAAAGAACTGCTCGGTTGCTTCATCCAGCGCGTAGCACTTAGTAGCAATGGGGTTGGCCTTGTCAAACGCTTCGGGCATTCGGTTGCGGTGCGGAAACTCCCAGGGATTGAGCGTAGCGGTGGGGTAGTCGACAATGTGCCGCACGTCGCGCCCCCGCTCCAGAACGAGCGTTTTCAACCCCTTCTCGCAAAGTTCTTTGGCTGCATAGCCCCCACTGATGCCCGACCCGACGACGATGGCATCGTACGTGTTGGCCTTCCGGGCGTTGCCATTGATATTCATCTATTTTAGGTTCTTTGAATATAAAGGTACAACCGGTAGCCATTAATTAGTTGGCGTAAGCAAATCGCGCCTGTTTGACATTCGGTTTAGTGGCCTCATTTGGTTAATCAACGTAGGGTCAAAGGAAAAATTCAATACAGCACTCCATTTCTACGGCCAGCTATTGGCTTCAGACAGCCGGTATTTACCATGAAATAAGTCTAGGGTTAAAGCCTGTTATTTCGCTCAATTTTCACAAACAACCGCCGTTGCTTTTAGCTTACACAGAAAGTCAAAACTTAAAAGCAACGTATGGAAAACCAGATTTTACCCCAGCACCAGGATCATCAGCCTGGTCTGGAAGCTGAGATGACCCCGAAACCCAAATACATTCGGCACCTTTACGTCGGCTCCGACAAACTCAGGGACAAAGTAGCCCTCATCACGGGCGGAGACTCCGGCATTGGCCGGGCCATTGCCATTCACTATGCCCGCGAAGGAGCCCACGTAGCCATTGTATATACCCCAGAGGAGGAAGCCGACGCACAGGAGACGAAGCGACTGGTCGAAGCAGAAGGAAAACAGTGCCTCACCCTTTCCGGCGACCTCCGTCAACTGGCCTTCTGCGAACAGATCGTTGCTGACACTGTCGCCTTCTTCGGCAAACTAAACATCCTGATCAACAACGCAGCCGTTCAGTATCAGCATGAAGACATCACTCAAATCACGGAGGAAGACTTGCTAAAAACCTTTGAAATCAATATTTACGCACAGTTCAGGGTGACCAAAGCCGCTCTCCCTCACCTGCACGAAGGCGACAGCATTATCAATACTACCTCCATTACGGCCTACCAGGGACGCGCCGACCTGCTGGATTATTCGTCGACCAAAGGGGCAATCATGGCTTTCACGCGGGCTTTGTCAACGAATTTAGCCGATAAAAAAATCAGGGTCAACGGCGTAGCGCCCGGCCCGGTCTGGACTCCGCTCATTCCGTCGTCATTTCCCAAAGCGCAGGTGGCTGTGTTTGGCAAAGACGTTCCCATGAAACGGCCCGGTCAGCCGAGCGAGATAGCGCCTGCCTATGTTTTTCTGGCGTCGAATGACGCAACCTACATTACTGGGCAGGTTATTCACCCAAATGGAGGCACCATTGTTAACACGTAAACCCATCAGTTGCTGCTAGTAGTTTTAACTAACCGTCAGCCTACGTAAACGAACTCAATACTATGGAACAAATGGAGATAGAAACCAAACCGCAGCACCAGGATGAGCAACCCGGTTTGGAATCGCAGATGGACCCGCAGCCAATTTATATTCGGGATGATTATAAAGGAGCGGGCAAGTTAAAGGACAAAATCGCCCTGATTACGGGGGGCGATAGTGGCATTGGGCGGGCCGTATCCGTGCACTTTGCCCGCGAAGGGGCCCACGTGGCCATCATGTATCACCCACGCGAAGAAGAGGACGCCCAGAAAACCAAAGACCTCGTGCTGGCCGAAGGCGTTCGCTGTCTGTTGTTGCCGGGTGACCTACGTAGTCTGTCGGACATCCGGGGGTCCGTTGGCAAGGTGATCAGCGAATTCAAACGCATCAACATTCTGGTCAACAACGCGGCCAATCACGTTGAACAACGGGAACTGACGGACATTTCGGATGAGCAGATGCGCGATACGTTCGAAATCAACATTCTCGCTATGTTCCGGCTGACCAAAGAGGTGCTGCCCCACATGGGGGCCTTCGACTCGATCATTAACACCAGTTCGATTGTGTCATACCGGGGCAGCGAGTTTTTGATGGACTATGCCGCAACCAAAGGGGCTGTTACGGCCTTCACCCGGTCGCTGTCGCAGAACCTGGTGGACCGCAGCATCCGTGTCAATGGCGTAGCGCCTGGGCCGATCTGGACTCCACTGATCGTTTCGACCAAAACGCTGGACGAAGTGGCCAATTTTGGCAAAAACACCCCCCTGGGCCGGGTTGGCCAACCCGCCGAACTGGCACCCGCCTACGTGTATCTGGCTTCGGAAGATGCCTCCTACATTACGGGGCAGGTCATCCACGTCAACGGGGGCGACTCCGTAAACTCGTAGCCAGCGGTTACCATAATTTGGGCAAAGTTTAACCGGGCTACCGGGCTTTGCCTATGTTGATTCCTTATCTTTAAAGCCGTTCTGATACGTATCAGAACGGCTTTCTTTATGGAAACAGGCACTTATACTACCAATAAACCGGTTCCGGTTCATCCGGGCCTGCCCATGCTGGGTAATACGCTCGCGTTTCTGCGCGACCCACTGGCAATTCTGAATACGCTCCAACAACGTCACGACCGCATCGTTCATTTGCGCATTGGGGGCCGTCATCAGTATCTGGTTATGCAGCCCGAAGATGCAAAACATATTCTGCAGGAAAACCACCGCAACTATGGCCGTTCGCCTGCGTTCAATGTGCTAAAGATTTTTCTGGGCAATGGGCTGCTCACCAGCGACGGG
>DATHAW010000764.1:0-5460 GCA_035296465.1 Spirosoma sp. | reverse complement strand
AAAATGGTATTCCCTAAGTAAAAGTTGGCATTCGGCTATTTTGCCAATTTAATAACACGAACAACGAGCAACTTTACCAGTGATTAATGAAACTTCCTGCTACTAAAAAAACCGTAAAGCCTATGAAATGCCTGTTGCTTACCCCCCTTATTGCTTTTCTCGCCCTGACAGCCCAGGCACAGACCTGGACGGTCGACAAAGCACACTCCAGAGTTGGCTTCACCGTCACCCACCTAATGTTGTCGGAGGTTGACGGTAACTTCAAGACGTTTGATGCTAAAATCACATCGTCAAAACCAGATCTTTCCGATGCTGTGTTTGACCTGACCGCCGATGTCAGCAGTATAAACACGGATAATGAACGGCGGGATGGCGATTTAAAAAGCGAAAAATGGTTCGATGCCGCCAAATACCCGACGTTGACCTTTAAAAGTACGTCGTTCAAAAAGGTGGAGGGTAAAAAGTATAAAGCCACCGGCGACCTGACCATGCACGGCGTAACGAAGCCCGTTACGCTCGATGTAATCATGAATGGCCCTGTGACGAATGAAAGCCCGCGAGGGAAAACGGAGAAAGTTGGCTTTAAAGTCACTGGTGCCCTTAAGCGGTCTGATTTTGGGGTGGGAACCAATGTTCCCGTGGCCGTAGCCAGCGACGAAATTGAACTCAAAGCCAATGGCGAATTTGCGAAACAGGACGTAGCAACTGCTGAGAAGAAGTAATTCTAAAGAGGTCTGGTTGCTCCCGTATGATGCATTATTATAGCAACATACGGGAGCGATTTTTTGGACGCCAGCGAAGTAGTCTTCTGCCCGCCTGCTTCAATCATCTGATGAGTTATCTGACAAGGACTACACTACCCCGCTGCACTGGTCGGTCAGGCACGGTGTGGAGGGAGTAGGGATACAGTCCGGCGGGCAAATGCGTTCCCCCGGCCGTTCCGTCGAAGGGGCGGGTGTAACCCTTGTCTGACTGAAAAATGACCTCGCCCCAGCGGTTAAAAATCGTAACCTTTGCTTCGGGAAAGGCTTCAATGCCCGGTAATACCCATACGTCGTTCAGGCCGTCGCCGTTGGGCGAAAAGGCTTCCGGCAGCCACACCTTGGCATAGACGATAAAATGAATTGAATCGCGGGCCGTGCAGCCCGTTTGGTTGGCTACGTCGATTGTATAGGTAATGTCCTGGGCAATGTTCAAAACCGCCGGGCTGGAGGCTGATGGGTCATCCAGGTCTGTCGGGGGTGACCATCGATAGCTGATGGGGTTGCCGCTGTAGACGGGGCTGATGGGGAGTGTGTTGCCCCGGTACGTAATAAGGGTATCGGGTAGTTGGATGGTGGGGATGGGCGCTACCACGGCCATACGGGTGGCGGTCACCCCGGCGCACTCGGGCGCGGGCCTGACGGTATACGTCAGCGGATGGTTGCCCACCCCCGCCTGTTGCGGACTGAACTGGTCGTTGGTTACGCCCGGTCCAGCAAACAGGCCACCGGATGGGCTTCCCCGGAGGGTATAAGCCGGTACATTAGGTCCACAAACGCCCGGTATTGAGTCAAAATGGACGGTTACGGGTGAAACGGCCACCACCACAAACGGCGCAGAAACGCCCCGGCAGCCAAACCCGTCGATGGCCGTCACCCTATACGTTCCAATGTTGGGGGCAGCATACTGAGGGGCTGTAGCCCCCTGAATCTCCTGTCCGTCCTTTTGCCAGACGTACTGCATGCCGCCACTGCCTTCGAGCGAAAGCGATCCCTGCGGACAAAGCCGGTTAAGCCCCGTTTCCGACTTTACCGTTGCCAGCACCGGGGCCGACCGGGTAATGGCCAAGGTGTTGGACGCTACGGTACAGCCGATGGCGGTGTAGGTAAGCACAGTGCGGTAGCGGCCGGGCTGTGTGATGCTGATTGAATCGGCTACCTCGCCCGCCAGAAGCCGGTTGTCCCGATACCACTGGTAGGTGACACCGGCTTCGCCCGTTACGGTCAGATTGACCAATCCGCTGGTTGCGCACAGGTGGCCATATTCGCGCAGGCTGGCTTCTTTTCCGATAACATTGACGGATATCGTCTCTGAACTGCCCACTTTGCTGCACGCCTTTTTAGGCGATACCAGGACGGTATAGTCACCCGATTCGCGCACCATCAGGGACGATCCCGTAGCATTGGGTAGGTTGATGCCATCCCGGCGCCACTGGTAATTCCAGGTTGGATCGAGCGTGGCCTGCATGAGGGCAGAATCCCCCTGGCAAAGCGTGATAGTACGAAGATTAATTGGCCGGTTCTGGACCTGAACTGCTGGGCTGGGGGTGGTTGCCGGTGGGCAGTCTACCACCAGCAGTTGAAAGTCGCGCCGGACCTCCCCAATCTTAACGCCATTGCGGTATTCCTCTACCCGAATGGCAAACACGAACAGGCCCAACTGGCTGGCCGTTACCGTCAGTTCGCCGGTTTGGGCATTCACGTTCAGCGCCGGGCTGCCACGGATGGCGTTTTCGGCCCCGTATCCCGGCAGCCACACTACGTCGGGATAGGGGCCGGGCGACGACGTTTGGTTGTTGCCCGTGTTTTTCTGATTCAGGGGCGTCACCATGGAATAGCGAAGTTCGTCGCCGTCGGGATCGGTGCCGCCAAACGGAAATGTGAACGGCTCACCCACGCAGACGTACTCACCATTGATGGCGGGAAAGCGGGGCGATGAATAGGAGACGGCAACCCCATTTCGTTGGAGGGCCGGGAACTCCATATAAAAAGTAAAGCCCGTTTGAACCGCATTCACGATGTTGTCGATCCCGGCGTTCCGGTTGCGGGTCTGGTAGGAGATGTAGTAGCCCTGTGGGTCAGTATAACTGGCCGGATCCAGTTGCAGGTCGGCTTCAAACGTTGCGGCAATGAACCTGAGGTTACGTGCTTCGGCGCAGAATTCATTGGCATAGATAACCCGCTGCCGCTGCCCGGTTTCGCGCACCTGAAAGGTAAGCATCTGGGCATTGTCGCGCTTGCGAAAAATACCCAGCGTGCCACCGCCCTGCCGATCGGCGCGTATGCCGGCTTCGAAATAATTGGTGACGATGATTCGGTATTGGCCCGGTCGGTTGCCCACCGCCCGCATCTCCAGCTGACCGCCTACCTGGTGTGTGGCCAGTAGACCGCCCGGCAGCAGCAGTAAGGCAAGCAACCCAATAAGCCGAAGGAGAGACGTGGGCATAGGACCAGGGGACAATAAATGCCATTAATTTTATAAAGCAGGATTTAAGATAGCTCCGATTTGCGCAGCCCTTTCACACCATCGGCAGTAAAAGGGAGCAACGACATCAGCTTACCGTAGTAACACCCAATCATCGCCAGGGTTTTGGCCCCTATACGCTTCCCGTACAACGAGGGTTGCGTTCGGTTGTTGAAGATAGAAAAGCGGGTTTATAAGTCAGAAAGAAACCCATTTTGCGAAAATACTTGATAACCAGCAACCTAATTTCTTTCCTCAGTACTCGGAAATAAGAAAATCAAGTATTATCCGCACTGGACGACTGACAGCCAACTGCTTGCCTGGATTGGCAACTTTTTTCCATAGACTGCATCGCCGTTCCACCTAAAACTTACGTACCTTTATTCCCCGTAACGACCCAATCAGTTGAGAACCCATGGCAGCTACGGGACCCAAATCCGCAAAATATATCTTCGTCACCGGCGGAGTAACTTCATCACTCGGCAAGGGCATTATTGCCTCGTCACTGGCCAAACTGCTTCAGTCACGAGGCCTGACGGTGACGATTCAAAAATTCGATCCCTACATCAACATTGACCCCGGTACGTTAAATCCCTACGAACATGGCGAGTGCTACGTTACGGACGATGGGGCTGAAACCGACCTCGACCTGGGCCACTATGAGCGGTTTCTGAACCGCCCCACCTCGCAGGCCAACAACATCACCACTGGCCGCATTTACAACAACGTCATAACCCGTGAACGCCGGGGCGATTTTCTGGGAAAAACCGTGCAGGTGGTGCCCCACATCACCGACGAAATCAAGCGTAACATCCGGCTGCTGGGTGACACCGGCGAGTACGACATGGTGATCACCGAAATTGGCGGCTGCGTGGGCGACATCGAATCATTGCCGTTTGTGGAGGCTGTTCGCCAGCTGAAGTTTGAACTCGGCGAGAACGACACCCTGGTCATTCACCTGACGTTGATACCCTACCTGCGATCGGCGGGCGAGTTGAAAACCAAACCGACCCAGCACTCGGTGCGCATGCTGCTCGAACATGGCGTACAGCCCGACATCATTGCCTGCCGCACGGAACACCCGCTGCCGCAGGACATCCGCCGGAAAATTGCGCAGTTCTGCAACGTGCAGGTTGCTTCGGTGATCGAAGCTCTTGATGCCGAAACGATTTATGACGTACCGCTGCTGATGCAGAAGGAACGGCTCGACCAGAGGGCGCTCTACATGCTCGACCTCTACAACGATAAAGACGCCGACCTGGATGCCTGGAAAGCTTTTCTAGGACGGCTCAAAAATCCGGGTGAAACAGTCAGAATTGGCCTGGTTGGGAAGTACGTCGAACTGCACGATGCCTATAAATCTATTGCTGAATCATTCATCCACGCCGGAGCCCATAACGAATGCAAGGTGCAAATCGAGTGGATTCAATCTGAAACCCTAGCTGACCCCAATCACTGCGCTCAGGTACTGCGTGAACTGGATGGGGTGCTGGTGGCGCCGGGATTTGGGGAGCGGGGTATTGAAGGCAAAATCAACGCTGTGCGTTACGTTCGCGAGCACAACATTCCGTTTCTGGGTATCTGCCTAGGCATGCAGATGGCCGTGATCGAATACGCCCGCCACGTGCTGGGCATTGTGGACGCACATTCGACTGAGATGGAGCCACACACCCCAAACCCGGTTATCAGCATGATGGAGGAGCAGAAGGCCGTAACCGACAAGGGCGGCACCATGCGGCTGGGGGCCTACGCCTGTAAGCTCAGGCGCGACTCGAAGGCGTTTCAGATTTATGGTAAAACCCAGATCAGCGAGCGCCACCGCCACCGCTATGAGTTTAACAACGATTACCTGGAGCAGTTTGAGCGGGCAGGGCTGCGGCCAACGGGCATCAATCCGGAAACGGGTCTGGTCGAAATTGTTGAACTCGCCGATCACCCCTGGTTCATGGGGGTGCAGTTTCACCCCGAACTAAAAAGCACCGTTATGAATCCGCACCCGCTGTTTGTGCAGTTCGTTCGGGCAACGCTGACCTTTAATCAGCAAAAAAGAATGGCGGACCAGCCAGACCACGCCTTCCCCGCATCCACGGCCGGTACGCAGGAGCGGGCCGTAGAAACCGCTGAGGTGGTTGGTTAAGCGGGCGAATAGGCGTAATTTTGCAAAAAAGTCAGTAACGGGGTCGCCCGTGCAGGCGCAAGTCGTATAGCCCGGGTGGTCTTTGGTAGGACTGTACG
>DATHAW010000763.1:0-3302 GCA_035296465.1 Spirosoma sp. | reverse complement strand
TGACGTGCAGGACCCGAAAAGGGCCCCAATGAGAATGAGATTGACTACGTTCAAGACAAACGGTTGCATAAAAAAGTTAGTAAGTGATTAGACTATCATCTGCCGGTTGGGATTGCAGAGGCAAACATGAGAAATTATTTTGCCGTAGACAGAGGCCGTTGTTTAAGAATTTCGCGGGCATTTTTTACGGCGCTTGGCGACGGGGTTTTGCCGCCGATCATCTGCGAAATCTCGTGCACCCGCTCATCGAATGAGAGTTTCTTAATGCGGCTAACGGTCTTTGCCGCAGAGTGATCTTTATAAACAAAATAATGAGCCGTCCCCTGGGCTGCAATCTGATGCAGGTGGGTGATAGCAATAATCTGATGATTGTGGGCCATGTCGCGCATCATATTGCCCATTTTAATGGCAATCTCGCCTGAAACCCCCGTGTCAATCTCATCGAAAATAATGGTGGGCAGCGACCGTTTGTTGGCCAGTATATACTTGATCGCCATCATGAGCCGCGAGAATTCTCCACCCGACGCTACGTTCTTCAACTGCTGGGGTTTCACGCCCTTGTTGGCGCTGAATAAAAACGAGATCGTATCAATGCCCGCTGGCATCGGTTTACCCGTGTCGGCCTGAATCTTAAGCGACGCGTTGGGCATACCCAGATCGTGCAGCAGCCCGCCAATTTCGGTCTCGATTGGCTGGAGAACGGCCCGCCGGGTGGCCGAAAGCGTTTCGGCGCTTGTTTGGAGCCGGGCACGGGCGGCTTCGGTCTCGTGTTTGGCCTGGTTTAGTTCATCGTCCAGATTGAGCACCTTACCGACTTTTCGTTTTAATTCCTCGCGCAGCGCAATCAGACCCGCTACGTTGACGGCCTGGTGTTTGGTCTGTAGTTGATAGATCAGGTTGAGCCGCTCCCGAATCGTCTCCGCGCGGGAATCGTCAATTTCTACGTGGTCCTGCTCGGTACTGATTTCGTCGGCCAGGTCACGCAGTTCGATCAGACTGCTCTGGGCCCGTTGCAACAACTGTTCATACTGACTGGAGAGCTTGCTGATGTACGTCAGGTTGCTGACCGTACCTTTTAGAAAGTCAATAACCGACTGCTCCGAATTGTTTAAATAATCGTGGGCCAGCTGCAGGCGCTCTTTAATGTCTTCGGCGTTTTCGAGGATGGCCAGTTCCTGTTCGAGCATTTCCTGCTCGTCTGGCTGAAGCTGCGCTTTGGTCAACTCTTCATACAGGAAGTTGTTGTAGTCAAATTCCTTGCGCATAGCCGACGCTTCGGCCACCAATTGGTCATAGACTGATTTTTTACTGCGATAGGTCTGAAAATCAGTACGGTATTGGCGAAGCAGGTCGTCGTTCTGTGCGTAGGTGTCCACAATCTCCAACTGGTATTCGTTGGAACCGAGCATGACCGAATCATGCTGCGAGTGAATGTCCATCAACTGGCTCGTTACGCGCCGGAGCGTTTCCAGATTGACCGGCGTGTCGTTGACGAACGCCCGCGACTTGCCGCTAACGCCAATCTCACGCCGAACAATGCACGTATCGAAATAATCTAGTTCCTCTTCCTCCAGAATCCGTTCAATTATAAAACCCGATATGCCGAACGTACCTTCGATAACGCATTTCTGTTCCGGATTATACAGCACTTTTGTGTCGGCCCGGTTGCCAAGCAATAAGCCAATGGCTCCCAGCATTATCGACTTACCCGCGCCGGTTTCGCCCGTAACAATGTTTAGTTCACGGTCGGGTGCCAGTTCGAGTTCGTCAATGAGCGCGTAATTTTTTATGAGTAAATGCGATAGCATAGAGAGACTCCTTACTTACCTAACAACACCAGCCAGAGCGCGGTTCAACCCGAACGCAGCTACGTAGTGACTAATTTTCGGTATAATTCGGTTTTGGCCGGGTCCAGAAAAGAAAGTAAATCGAAGGCTTGTTTACGCTCGGCGGGCGTTCCCTCAAACATGATATTGTACAACTCCTGCCCCTTGGCATCGAAGAAAACGCTGAGCAATGCTGAATAAGGAAACTGCTGGCTAATGGTTCGGATGTTACCCAACAGATCAAGCGTCTGCCGGCGCATCTGCACCGGGTTGGTTCCAAAAAGATCCAGGCCCTGCCGGTGGTAGGTGTACATCGCGTCGCGGAAGGGAGTGAGCTGCTGGTTTTGCATGTTCTCGATGAGCCAGTAGCGGTTACGTTTATCCCCCCCGGCTTTCCAGCCAATATTACTGGTGGGAGCACCGTCGGCCAGAGTGGCTATGTCGAAAGCCCGCTGCACAAATAAACTGCCGCCCCGTTTGCTGAACGTATCGTAGTCGACGGCCAGAATCAGGTTGGCATAAAACGCCAGCATGGACGTAAGGTCGTCGGTGTACTGGTTGTCGCGAAAAAAAACCGGGGTGGTCGGTAAGTAAAAAAAGCTGAAGGAGCGATCGACGTACGAAAAAACGGTCGTTTCGTAGCTGGTGCCATACACCGGTCGGGTTACAATGATCTGCGCCGTGGCCTCGAAGGCGCCCTGCGTCAGCGATTTCACCAGATTAATATTCAATGAACAGTTGATCCGTTCTGAGGTAGTAAACTGGTCGTTGCTCCAGCGCCGGGTGTTCATGAACTCGGTAATGATCCCCTTCAACTGATCGACGTACGAAAAATCTGTTTTTTGCTGTGCAATCAACTGGTCGGAGTTGATAGTTACCTGGCAGTTCAGTTCCTGCGCCCGTGCCGTCGTCAGCAAACCAACCAGGCTAATCAAAAGGGCTATCTTTTTCATGATCGAATGTTTCTGATAACTAACTCTACCAAATCCTGTGCTACGTCAGCTTTGGTTTTAAGCCCAAACTCGTGGGTTTTTCCCATTTTGTCAATAACGGTCACCTTGTTGGTATCGTGTCCGAACCCGGCCCCCGTGTCGCGCAGCGAGTTGAGCACAATCCAGTCCAGGTGCTTGGCATGAAGTTTCCTGAGGGCGTTTTCCTGTTCGTTTTCGGTTTCCAGCGCAAACCCCATGAGCCACTGACCCAGTCGTTTTCGGGACCCCAAGGTAGCGGCAATGTCGGTGGTTTTTGACAGTTCGAGCGAGAGATGGGCTTCTTTTTTTTTAATCTTCTGGGTGGCCGAGTTGGTGGGTGTGTAGTCAGCCACGGCCGCACTCAGCACCAGACCGTCGGCCTCGGGAAAAACGGCCTGGGTAGCCTCGAACATTTCCTCTGCCGACCGCACGTCGATGCGCCGGATAGTCGGGTCGGGGAGGGGCAAGGCGGTAGGACCGCTGACGAGTGTTACCGTAGCTCCGG
>DATHAW010000762.1:0-5084 GCA_035296465.1 Spirosoma sp. | reverse complement strand
CGAAAGAGCAACAGGCTCTCCCGTCAGCTTCTGCTGGTTTTTCTCTTCTATCATCTTTTGAGCCTTACTCACCCCTCGGCACCACCATTACTACGTCCTCCTTTTCGACAATGACCTGCCCCTCGGCCAGCCCCTTTGGCTTGCGAACAAATTTTTTAGGCGTTACCGTCACGGGGCATAAGCTGTCTGTTTTGCGTTTGGAATACCAGGCAGCCAGTTCGGCCGCCCGCTCAACCACATTTTTGGGAAATGTTTTGCCAGCTTTGTATTTAATGATGACGTGCGAACCGGCTACGTCACGGGCGTGTAGCCATAAGTCTTCTTTGTGTGCGTATTTCTGAGTAAGGAGATCATTATTTTTAGCACTGCGCCCAATCAAAATCCTGAAGTTATCGACCAGCACTTCCCTGAATAGTTGAGTCTGAGCACCATCGGCGGAGGCCATTGAGGGAGCGTCGTGCAGGAGGTTGGCCTGTTTCACGTACCGGCGTAGTTCTTTCAGGCGGGTGATCTGCTCAATATCCATTTTCTGCCGGTTCATCCGCTCCAGCTCTGCTTCGCGGGCCATAATCTGATTTGTGAGGTGTTCCTCCTCTATTTTCTCGTTTTTCGCTTTACGATAATAGTTTTCCGCATTTTTTTGAGGACTCAAATCCGGTTTGAGTTTGATGTCGATGGGCCGATCGTGGTAAAAGTCGTATAACGTAATACGTTCGGGCGATTTAGTGCCCGGCGTTTGTGGAATATCATGCAGATTAGCCATTAGAATATGCCCTATTTGCTCATGACTGGCACCTTCATCCCTGGCTACGAGCCGCTGCATATTGCCGTCGATCTGGGCCTGCGCCCGCTTCCGGCGTTTATCGAGCAGTCGCAGCCATCTGGCCTTTTCCTCCTCAAATGTGCTCAGCCCATTATACGCGATAAAAAACTGGTTAGCTGCCTCTTCTGGCTCAGTGAATTCCCGATAAGCCCTGGCACCGGACGTGGGAGCGTCAATTTGTGGCTCGTAGTCCAGTTGTTTCTCGAACGGCAATAAGCTAAGCGTAGGCGTATGGTCCAGACGGATTAAATAATATCGTGGCCTTTCGAGCTGATGCACTACGTCCTGGATGAGGTTCCAGGTTACCACCCCACCCGGTTGTTTTCGTTCGTCAAGATACCGGTTCACTACTTTGCCAAACGTTGGAAATAGTGGCCGGTAGTTGGAGCCTGCCCGCTCAAAGGCTTCGCGTGACTGGTCGATAGGCCGGTCCAGCGCATCGATCATCAGGTCCCAATCAGAAGCCAGATTGTGATTAAACAGATCGACAACCCTATTCCCCCGAAACGCCAGCAGGTTAGGGCGATTACCAAAAAATTTAAACAGCAGTGCATAATTATTTTCCAGCAGTATAGCCAGACAACGCTCATTCAGAAAGGAGCGCACCCCGATAACGGCCCGGCCTGGCACAACAGGGGCCAATTTGATTTCGCCCGGCATGGGTTGGTCCATGGGGTTTTCCGATGCGTTGAGTTCGTCTGAGCGGGTAGGTTCAAAACCAGTTGTTGCCGGGTCGGGGCTTTCCGTTGCAGACGGCGCAATAAGTAGGTCGAACAGGTCGACGCTGTTGGCCCGGGCGCGTTGCACCGTCTCAGGAAACAGCATCCCTGAAAAGTCGGGACGTAGCGTTGCTTTTATATAGAACGGTTTATAATAATTCAGCCTGCCTTTGGCCTGTGCAAACACTAAAACTACCTCATCCCGGTCCTGACTGAAACATTCCATTAACCGAAGCCCGCACAAACGTTCATCAAGCACAGGTGCGAGTTGCCGTAAAAAGTAATAATTAGTATGCATAATTCCGTAAAGATAACTTCTCATTCCGAGCCACGTGATGGTACCGTAAGCACTCATACTGAATGCATTGACACTTTTCCAAGAGTATCTTTACTAAAAATTAGTAAGTATGGTCTACCAACCAACTAACTATCAAGCCCTTAACTATCGTTAAAATATAAATTTTTCCATATTAACCACGCTCTAAACAAGTAGGGCATAAAATTTTTAGAACAATTCTTTTTTGAAATATCATTAAATAGCTTTAGTTTTGATGTGTTTAATAAAGTTTAAAACGAACCTATATCTCATGAAAACAATGTTCTACAGGTCACTCTGTTCCGGTTTTCTGTGCGTATTCGTGCTGCTGCTCAGCTGCCTGAATGCTTCCGCTCAGGACCGTCGTGTGACGGGTAAAATCACGGGTACTGACGGGCCTGTTCCCGGTGCCAACGTTGTGCTGAAAGGTACTCAAACGGGTACATCTACAGATGCCAATGGCGATTTCTCTATTAATGTGCGCGGTACTAATCCAGTGCTTGTTATCTCATCGATCGGCAGCAAAACGCAGGAGATCACGGTGGGTAACCGGTCAACGGTGACGGTAACCCTGGAAGACGACGCTACGGCCCTGAGTGAGGTTATTGTAACGGGTTATACCACCGACCAGAAGCGCGACAACACAGGGGCTGTTTCTACGGTAAAAGCCAAAGACCTCGCGGCTATTCCATCGGGCAACGTGGAGCAGCAATTGCAGGGACGCGTGTCTGGCCTGACGGTTATTACCAACGGTCAGCCCGGTACAACCAGTATTGTTCGGGTACGGGGTTTTGGTGCCTTCGGTGGTAACGAGCCGCTGTACGTTATTGATGGCGTACCGACAGGCGGTATCAACTTCGTAGCACCGGATGACGTTGAGTCAACGACGGTTCTGAAAGATGCCGCTGCCGCTTCCATTTATGGTGCGCGGGCCGCTAACGGCGTAATTGTCATCACGACGAAGAAAGGCCAACGTAAGGCGCAGAAACTCAGCATTAGTTATGATGGTCTATACGGCGTTACCGATCCGGGCCGGGGACAGCCCATTCTGAATCCGCAGGAGCAGGCCGACTGGACCTGGAATGCTATCAGGAACACGGCTACGGCCAATGGCGTGACGGCAGATTTCAGTAACGTGGCCGGTGGTCAGTATGGCAAGGGGCAGTCGCCCGTTCTGCCAGATTACATCAACGTAGGTGGTGTGGGCGGTATTGTTGGCACTGTTGACCTCGAAGCCCAACGGGCCAAGTATAACACAACCATTGGCGCAGGCCCCATTTATCAGGTAGTACGCGCCAACAAAGCAGGTACCGACTGGTATGATGCCATAACCCGTACCGCTCCCCAGCAACGGCATACGCTGGGTTTCCAGGGAGGCACAGAAACCAGCCGGTTCTATGTTAGTCTGGGTATGCAGAACCTACAGGGTATTCTGCTAAATAACAGCAATACCCGTTACAATTTCCGGGTTAACACGGAATTTGATCTTTCAAGGCGCCTGCGGTTCGGTCAGAACCTCCAACTTACCTACCTGTCGAACAGGGGGATTACGGGTGGCGCAGGTGGCCGGGGTGTATCGGCTGATGAAAACGACATTCTGCAGGCGTTCCGGATGCCACCGATTATTCCCGTTTTAGATGAGTTTGGTGGCTATGCTGGTACGGCGGCCCCCGGCTTTAACAACCCACGTAACCCGGTTGCCAACCGCGAACGGATCAAAAACAATGGTACGTTCAGTGGTCTTGGGTTTGGTAATATGTACTTAGAATATGATGTTATTCCGGGTCTGATGCTGCGCACTAACATTGCCGGTCAGTACTCGAACAATTTCTTCAGAAACTACGGCCCAGGTCAGTACGAAAACTCGGAGAACAACACGACTTATACGTTTGGTGAAGGCGGGGGATATAGCCTGGCCTGGACATTCACGAACACCGCCCAGTATAAGAAGAAGTTTGGCATTCATGACGTTGACGTACTGGTAGGTATGGAAGCCCTGAATACAGGCCGGGGGCGCAGCATCAGTGGCAATGGTACCAATCCATTCTCGCAGGATGTTTCGTACGTAACGCTGAGCAACCTGGCAACAGTTGGTCGTGATGTTAACAGTAACCTATTCTATGGAGTAAATTTCTACTCCTTGTTTAGCCGGGTTAACTACATCTTCAACGATAAGTACATCCTGACCGGTGTTGTTCGCCGGGATGGTTCGTCGCGCTTTGGTGCTAACAACCGGTATGGCGTATTCCCGGCGGTTTCGGCAGCC
The DNA here is from genome assembly GCA_035296465.1 of Spirosoma sp. Lineage (GTDB taxonomy): Bacteria > Bacteroidota > Bacteroidia > Cytophagales > Spirosomataceae > Spirosoma. Next base: position 960 of record DATHAW010000762.1, on the reverse strand, counting down.
TGGCGTATTTCGTCCGAAAATTTCATGAAGAACCTGCCCTGGGTATCTGACCTGAAAATTCGTGGTGGCTACGGGTTGATGGGTAACTCCAATAACGTTGACCCCAACAACCAGTATAGCCTGTTTGCCTCTAACCCAGGCAATGGGTATGACATCAACGGAGCAAATACGTCGATCAGCCCGGGCTTCTTCCGCAGCCGGATTGGCAATCCTGATGCGAAATGGGAGACCAGCTATACAACCAACCTCGGAATTGACGGTGCGTTCTTTAATAACCGCCTGGAAGTTATTTTCGACTTGTGGCGGAAAGATACGAAGGACCTGCTGTTCACCATTGCCCTGCCTGGGGTTGTTGGTAGCCGGTCTAGTGCACCAGCAGTAAACATTGCCAGCATGCGAAATCAGGGTATTGACATTCAGGTAATCACCCGGGGTAAAGTAGCTGGTGACCTGACGTACGAACTGAACGCAACGGGCGGCCTACTGCAGAACACAATTCAAGCTCTGGCTCCAGGCACACCTTACTTCGATCAGGGGGGTACGCGCTTGAGCACGAACGTTGTCCGCAACCAACCCGGCCAGTCTATTTCGTCATTCTTTGGGTACAAGGTGTTAGGATTGTTCAACACCAAAGAAGAGGTTGCCGCTGCTCCAACGCAAGAAGGTGCTGGTCCGGGCCGCTTCCGGTATGCTGACATCAACAACGATGGCAAAATCACGGCTGATGACCGGACGTTCCTGGGTAGCCCGGTTCCCAAGTTCACCGGCGGGTTAACACTGACGTTGCGCTATAAAGCGTTCGATTTCAGCACCTACGCATACACCTCGCTGGGCAACAAGATTTTCAACAACTCGAAATGGTTCACGGATTTTTATCCGTCCTTTACCGGCGCGGCTGTTAGTGCTCGTGTGAAAGATTCGTGGACGCCCACGAACACGAACACAATGATCCCCATTTTT
>DATHAW010000761.1:0-3518 GCA_035296465.1 Spirosoma sp. | reverse complement strand
TTTGAGCAGGAAGGGTTCAACGTCCAGATTCGCAAAGGGGCGCTGGACGAAGATGAGCTGATCGAAGCTATCCGCGACGTATCAATATTGGGAATCCGCTCCAAAACGATGGTGACGCATCGGGTGCTCGAAAAGGCCAATAAGCTAATGACCGTCGGTGCTTTTTGCATTGGCACAAACCAGATCGACCTGAGCGCCTGCACCGAGCGCGGCATTGCAGTGTTCAACGCACCCTACAGTAACACCCGTTCGGTGGTCGAACTCGCCATTGGCGAGATCATTATGCTGATACGGGGCATTGTGCCAAAGAGTAATTCGATGCACCAGGGCGTATGGGACAAATCGGCTAAGAATAGCTATGAAGTGCGCGGCAAGAAACTCGGACTGGTTGGCTACGGCAACATCGGCACGCAGCTCTCAGTCGTGGCTGAAGCCCTCGGCATGGAGGTGTATTTCTACGACGCAGTCGATAAACTGGCACTGGGCAATGCCCGTAAGTGCCGGTCGCTGGACGAACTGCTCGCCATTGCCGACATCGTTAGTCTGCATACAGATGGCCGCAAAGAAAACAAGAATCTCATTAGCTACCGTGAGTTCGGGCTGATGAAAAACGGCGTTATTTTCCTCAACCTCTCGCGCGGCCATGTCGTCGACATCCCGGCGCTGGTCGATGCCATTGAGCGGGGTAAGGTAATCGGGGCAGGCATTGACGTGTTTCCGCAGGAGCCAAAAACTAATAACGAGGAGTTTATAAATGCGCTACGCCGTCAGCCTAACGTAATTTTAACTCCCCATATTGGCGGCAGCACCGAAGAAGCCCAGGCCAACATTGGCCAGTTTGTGCCTGGCAAACTCCTCGAATACATCAACAACGGCAGTACGTATGGCAGCGTCAATTTTCCGGAGTTGCAACTGCCGCTTCTAAAGGGTTCGCACAGGCTGCTGCACATTCACCATAACGTACCCGGCATCCTGGCCAAGATCAACAACACGTTTGCCCATTTCCAGATCAACATCCAGGGGCAGTACCTGAAAACCAACGAGCAGATAGGGTACGTGATTACGGATATCGCCAAAGAGTATGCTGATGAGGTGGTGAACGAACTGCGTAGCATCGATCAGACGATAAAGTTTAGACTACTGTATTAATGAGTGAAAGAGCGAATTGGCTGGCGCAAACACTCTTTCGCTTTTTCACTCTTTCACTCTCTATGAAAAACACCTACTTCACTCCAGGCCCGGCCGAATTATACCCCACGTTTGCCCGGCATCTGCAAACGGCCATGGACGAGCAGATTGGCTCTATCTCGCACCGGAGTCAGCGGTTTCGGGATATATACAAGTTCGCTGATGAGCAGTTACGTATCCTGCTGGCTATTCCCCCAACGCACGGTATTTTCTTTACCGGATCGGCATCTGAAGTGTGGGAGCGGGGGCTGTTGAACTGCGTCGAACACGAGAGTTTTCACCTTGTCAACGGATCATTTTCGCGGAAGTTCTTCGACTACGCCACTAGCCTGCACAAGTATGCCCACCTGCTCGAAAAACCCTTTGGCGAAGGGTTCGATGGGGCCGACGTAGAAGTGCCCGAATATGCTGAGTTGGTATGCCTGACCCATAATGAAACCTCATCAGGAGTGCAGATGCGGCCGGCCGACATGCACAAATTAAAACGTAAATACCCTAAAAAGCTGTTCGTCGTAGATATGGTGTCGTCGGCCCCGCATCCAAACCTCGACTTCGGCCTGATCGATTCGGCGTTTTTCTCGGTTCAGAAAGCGTTTGGTATGCCTGCAGGCCTAGGGGTCTGGATTGCTAACCAGGCATGTTTAGCCAAAGCCGAGCGGCTCCAAAAATACGAGTCTATGACTACCGGAGCGCACCACACGCTGCCATCGCTGTGGAAACACTACCAGACCTACGAGACGCCCGCTACGCCCAACGTTCTGTACATCTACCTGCTGGGAAAAATTGCCGAAGATTTTAACCGAATTGGCATTGACACCATCCGCAGGCAAACCGAAGAAAAAGCCCGGATGCTCTACAAGTTTCTAGACGACTCCGAGCAGTACGCGCCATTCGTAAAACAGGAGCGACATCGTTCACAAACGGTCATTGTGGCAACAACAAAAAACCCAGCCGATGTACTGACTAAGACCAAACAGGCAGACATGATAGTGGGCAGTGGGTACGGTAAATTTAAAGACAGTCAAATTCGGATTGCCAACTTTCCGGCTGTTTCGGCGGATCAGGTTGCCGAACTGATTAACGTATTAAAAAAATAACATCTTTATCTTAGTCTTATTTTAAGAAATAGTCAGTTAACTCATTGGGATGATAGTATTTAAATTATATAATTCAAAGAGTCACATTTTAAATCTAAAAACCTAATCTACTCTCGATAGTTTATAGAGTAGTTCATTCAAGACAATATTTTATCTCAACGACTATGAAAGTTTTATTTACTACCGCAATGTTATTGGCCTTCCTGTCGACAGCGGCATTGGCTCAAAATGAAAGCACTACCGAGAAGCCAATTATTAAGGAAGAGACCAAAGAGAAAGTAGAGGAAAAAGCCCAGGAAATAAAGCAGGACGTGAAGGAAGGAGCCGAAAAGCTCAAAGAGAAGGCGGAGGAAAAGGCACCCGAAGTGAAGCAGGAACTGAAGGAAGCAGCGCAGGACGTGAAAGAAGGAGTTAAAGATAAGGTTGTCGAGCCTGTGCGCCGGACCAACGAGCGGTCTGGTTTGTCATGGTATGAAAAAGGCAGCATTTTCTTCGGCGGTTCGGTCGGTTTCGGTTTAGGCAGCACCGATGGCTTCTACATGGCCATTGACCCGCGCCTTGGCTACTTTTTCCAGCCAGGTTTCATGGGCGGCCTTCGGTTGGGCTTCGATCGGCGGTTGGGTTCCAGTTTTCGGTCAAATCAGGTAGGTTTGTTTGGCCGGTACTATCCCCTTCGTACCCGCCTGAGCACCTTCGTTGGAGCCGGTTATAACTTCGGTCGTGAGCGGGCCAGCAACGTACCAGCCGACCAGAAAGCCAGATTCAATAGCATCACGCTTGAATTAGGTGCTCAGTATCAGTTGCTCAGAAATTTAGGAATTGAAGGCAGTTTAGAAACAAATTACTACGACCGAAGCAATCCCCTCGCGGGTCGCAACCGGGGAGGCCGGGGCAGAATTGGCGTCAATTATTATTTTAACCGAGCCAACCGATAAGCTGTGGTGCATTCGGTGCATTGGCCTTAGCAACGCTGACAGTAAACCACCATTTAGTGTTACGTCTGAGCAATAAGCCAGCCCATTACAGGCTGGCTTATTGCTTGTAGATGAGTTTACCTGATCTTAGTTTAACTCTTTATAGTACTCATAACATCAGGCCTTTCAACCAGGCTTCGCGGTCTCAGTGCTTAAAGAAAATATTATCCACGACCGCTATAAACTATTTACTTACAGTACTTTACACAATTAACGATAAACTGTTTGTGGATTTATCTGTCCCCCTTTTTTGTTACAT
>DATHAW010000760.1:0-3653 GCA_035296465.1 Spirosoma sp. | reverse complement strand
TGGTTTATCGGCTACGTATCCATGCCTACCTGTCTGGATTCGTTTGGCCTGGGCGCCATCATGGCCTACGGCTGGCTCTATCAGCGTGACTGGTTCGTCCGGGTCTTCCAGTCGTCGGCCTGGGTGTGGCTGAGTTTACTGGGATTCGCAGCCATGGTTGTCCTGAACAACTGGGTCGCGGTCACTTCGCCAAGAGGCTACCACAACGTGATAGCCGACGTGTGGGAGCGGCTGGCGGCATCGGTTGTGGGATTTTTTCTGATTGGCCGGGGCGTTCTGGGCTTTGGCGGCCCCATGAAGTGGCTGCTCGAACATCCAGTCAGTCAATATATGGGGCGAATTAGCTACGGGTTATACCTGTACCATAACTTTGTATTCAATTTTTACCACACACAGCCTACGCACTTCACGGTGAGGGCCTGGCGACGCATTACGGACGTACTACCGGCCCTGAACAGCACGTATTTCTTTCAGTTCTCGTTTTTTTTGGCGCTCACCGTTGCCTTAGCCACCATCTCGTGGTATCTGATTGAGAAACCAATCAATAACCTGAAGGATCGGTTTTCGTATTGACGCCCTGGCGTTGGGTAATCAGGGGTCAGGACACCCTGAAACAAGTTGCCGCTATCGACTCCATCCGTAACGCATCCGCTAACTAGGCCAGGATAGCGAATATTTAACGAAAAAGCCCGGCCGCTGGATAACGTCCTATTCGGTTCTGGCCGTAGCCCCAAACATTTTCTTATATTTGCGGTGTTTATAGGTATAACCAAGTCATGTCCGGGCTGCTTACTGAGTCCAATGTTCCATTGAGAATCGGTTATTGACCGACTTATCGCCAACCCATAAAGTACACTGCATGAGCCTCCTGCTGTCTATTGTAATGCCGGCATATAACGAAGAAGAAGTTATTGAAGCTGTTGTCAAGCAGTGGACCGATTTACTGACCCGCCAGTTTCCTACCGAGAATACCCGCCTGATTGTTATCAATGATGGTTCACGCGATAAGACCGGTACTATTCTTGATCAGATTAAAGACCGGTACCCTAAATTAGTTGTCGTGCACCAGCCCAACGGCGGCCACGGCAATGCCGTTGTCAATGGCTACCGGCAGGCCGTCGCCCTCGACTCGGAATACGTTTTCCAGACCGACAGCGACGACCAGTTCATTACGGACGATTTCGGTAAGCTTTGGGCAAAGCGCAATGAGTCGCCTTTTATTCTGGGCTATCGCGAAGAGCGCTACGATGCCCCTGCCCGTCTGGTGATCACCCGGATTCTTCGCTTGAGCATAGCCCTTATCTACGGTACGTACATCATGGACAGCAATATTCCGTTCCGGCTCATCCGGGGTACGTTCCTGCGGAAACTGCTGGCCCAATTGCCTACTCCAACGCCGTTTGCACCCAATATTTTCCTGGCCGTGATGGCCAAAAAAGCCGGTTACAATACGTTCGATATCCCCATTACGCATAAAGAACGCCTGACGGGTACGGTGTCCATCCTGAAGTGGAAGTTACTGAAGGTGTGTATTCAGAGTTTTGGTGAGTTAGCGCAGTTTCGGCTCGACCTTAGCAGTAAAGTAAAAGCACTTAAACAACCAGAGCCGGTAACGGCATAAAAGTAAAGTATGGGTTTGTAATTGGCTGGCATGATCAGCGTAAAGGCTATGGAGCCGGCCCCTCACAAACCCACTTATTCACAAACTCAAGTCATGAAGTATAAGTACGTAATCATCGGCTCAGGACCAACGGGTCTTGGAGCTGCTTACCGCCTGAAAGAATTAGGAATTACTGATTTCATCGTTCTGGAAAAAGAAAACCGCATTGGCGGTCTGTCCAAGAGTTTCGTCGACGACAAAGGGTTTACCTGGGACGTAGGTGGACACGTGCAGTTTTCGCACTATAAATATTTCGACGACCTGATGATCAGAGCGTTGGGAGAAGACGGCTGGCTTAACCACCAACGTGAGTCGTGGGTCTGGATTGAGAACCGGTTTGTGCCGTATCCGTTTCAAAACAACATTAAATACCTGACGCCGGAAACGATGTGGAAATGTCTCGAAGGCATCATTCACAACTATAAGTTTCCGACTAACATCAAACCCGCCAATTTTCGCGAGTGGATTCTGGCTACGTTTGGACCGGGCTTGGCCGAGACGTTTATGTTTCCCTACAACTTCAAGGTGTGGGCTTTCCCTCCTGAGGAGATGAACGCCGTCTGGGTAGGTGAGCGTGTGGCCGTTACGGACCTGCAGCGGGTCACAAAGAACATTATCTTCAACCAGGACGATTTTTCGTGGGGACCGAACAGCACGTTTAAATTTCCGAAGCAGGGTGGTACGGGGTCAATCTGGGATTCCGTCGGCCGGTTGGTTGGTCACGAAAACATCCGGCTCAACGCCGACGTCGAACGCGTTATTGGTCCCCAGAAAACTATTGTACTCAGCGACGGTTCGACCATCGAGTACGAACACCTGATGAGCACGGTGCCGCTCGATATTTTCAGCCGCAAAGTTGAAGGACTCGATTCGCAGACAATTGAAACGGCCCAGGGCCTAAAGCATTCTTCTACCAACGTGGTTGGGGTCGGTTTGAAAGGACAGCCAAAAGAAAACCTGAAAACGATGTGCTGGATGTACTTCCCTGAATACAACAGCCCCTACTACCGGGTGACCGTTTTCTCCAACTACAGCCCTAACAACGTACCTGACATTACGCAGAACTGGTCGCTGATGACCGAGACGAGCGAGTCGAGTGCGAAACCCGTTAATCGCGAAACGCTGATCGACGACACCATCCGGGCATTGCGGGAGGATCAATTGATTCATTCGGATGATGAGATCGTTTCAACCTGGCACATGGCCTTCGACTACGGTTATCCAACGCCATCGGTTGAGCGTGATGCCATTCTGAAAGCCGTTCTGCCAAAATTAGAGCCATTTGGCATCTACTCGCGGGGCCGGTTTGGGGGCTGGAAATATGAGGTCAGCAATCAGGACCACTCGCTGATGCAGGGTGTTGAATGGGCTAACCGGGTGGCCACCAATGTTCCGGAAGTAACGCTTCCCTTCCCCGAAACGGCTAACGCCATGTGGGGCAAATAAAAGAGACCGTCAAGAGTTAATAGTCGTTAGTCAATAGTTACTGGAGCTACAGAATACCCGAGCCCATGACTATCGACTAACGACTATTGACGTATTTTGCAACCATGAACCGTAACGTCTGGATTGGTATCGGCATAGTCGTGCTGCTGGTAGGCGGCTGGTTAGGCTACCGGCAATGGCGACCAGCCGAACGCACGATTGGGTCACTGGTGCCGCCGGGAGCGTTGCTGGTCCTGGCCAGTAACCGCCTACAGGACACCGTATCGGCCCGAACGCTGCGAACGGAAATTTCGCTGCGCCAGATACCCATTTTTAATGAGGCCCGGCAACGGCTCGACCGGTTTCTGTATGCCACGGCCGATACCGCCACTATATTACGGTTCATCTCGGGGAAAAACGTCCGTTACTCACTCCACGCTCTTTCCAGGAATACGCTGGACCTTGTTTTCTACATTCCAATAGGCCCCGATGACCAGTCGTTCATTAACCAGCTGATGAACCCTGACCCCCGTCAGTACCGAGTACTGAACCACATTTTTGCTGGCGA
>DATHAW010000759.1:0-3872 GCA_035296465.1 Spirosoma sp. | reverse complement strand
ACCGTCGGCCTTAAGACGAAATAAGCGTGGGCGAGGATTGCCAGGCTGTGGGCGTGGCGTTACGGTCCCGATCTCAACAAAGCCAAAACCAAGGTCGCTCAACTCGCTAACCAATTCGGCATTTTTGTCGAAGCCAGCCGCCATTCCGATCGGGTTAGGAAAGGTCAGGCCGAAAACATGACGTTCCAGCCGCCGGTCGTTGACTACGTACCACCGACGGCTCAGCGCTGATACGCCAGGAATGGCAAACACGAACTTCATCAGCGACGTAACGGCGTGGTGAACGGTCTCAGCATCGAACCGAAAAAGCAGTGGAAGGAGAATGCGTTTGTACATAATGAATCGCCATCGTCAATGTAATAACCCACTGGGTGGGCAGTTGCAAAGATACGGTACCAATTCGGTGGCCTTAAACCCCCGGAACGGCATTACGTTAACCAAACAAATCCGACGATAGGTACCGGTCACCCCGGTCACAGATGATGCACACAATGACTCCGGACTTCAGCTCCTGTGCCAGTTTGAGGGCGGCCCATACCGACCCGCCACTGCTCATGCCCGCAAAAACCCCTTCTCTGTTAGCCAATTTTCGGGTCATCTGCGTAGCATCGTCGGCCGACACCTCAATGACCCGGTCCACGCGCTGCGGCTCGAAAATTTTTGGCAGGTATTCCTGCGGCCATTTTCTGATGCCCGGTATTGACGAGCCATCGGTAGGCTGGCACCCAACAATCTGCACGGCCGGGTTTTGTTCTTTGAGGAAGCGCGACGTACCCATGATGGTGCCAGTAGTACCCATTGACGAAACAAAGTGCGTTAGCTGACCCGCCGTGTCGCGCCAGATTTCGGGGCCGGTTGTGCGGTAGTGAGCCAAATAATTATCGGGGTTGGCAAACTGGTTGAGCATCAGATAACCACCTTTCTGGACTTGTTCATCGGCGTAGTCCCGGGCGCTCTCGATGGTCTCAGTCAGGATGACTTTCGCCCCGAAAGCCTCCATCGTTAAAACTCGCTCGTGAGTAGAGTTTTCAGGCATGACCAGCTCGATCTCAATGTCGTAGAGCCGGGCGATCATGGCCAGCGCAATACCCGTGTTGCCACTGGTAGCTTCAATCAGTTTCATGCCCGGTTTCAATTCGCCCCGGCTCAGGGCACCCTGAATCATGCTGACGGCGGCCCGATCTTTCACACTGCCGCCGGGATTGTTGCCTTCCAGTTTACCGTAGAGTGTAACATTGGGGTTTGGATTAAGCCGGTTCAATTCAACGAGCGGTGTGTTGCCGACCAGATCAAGCAAAGTTGCCATGCTAAAGAGGGTATTCCTGTTTCTTTCTGTGAAGGTTCCGGTTGCCTAATTAGTTCGTTACGCCGGCTGTGCATACCGCTGGTTACGGCCTATGACCATGCCGATAATGGGTATCAGACAGGCAGCATACAGATTTTCTGACCTTGTTAAAATTTTTTTTGGCAGTTAATTGCTTGACTCTGAATTTTATGTAAACTTGCTATAGCTGTTGCCGAGTCATGGATGTTGCCGACGTTCTAGTTTAGCCATCAGCTTACTTATTCACACCATAAATACATACATCATGCGAATAGCTCTGTCTACACAGCCGCTTACTCATGCGCATCTAGAGCAAATTGCCGATCAATTTGCCATGCCTGATCTGTTACTGCCTTTTTGTGGCCATCGCAAAAAGATGCCCATGCACCAGATTGTCCGCCTGGAGGGCGAAGGTAATTATACGGTGTTCCACTTCGCCAATGGCAGTCGGCTAATGGTGTCGCTGACGTTAAAAAAGTTGGAGGAGCGGTTGTTCCCGAAAGTGTTTGTGCGCTCTCACAAAAGAAACATCGTCAACCTGCTCTATCTGGAAAGTATTCACTCCGACCCCACTCGGCAACACCTGTGTGTTAGTCTTGTCAATGGTGACCGGGTGGACGTATCGCGACGGAAGATGAGTGGGTTTATAAAACTGGTGAAAGGATTCCAGCAGGAACTGGTTGCTCTAAATGCCACCCATCGGCTTACGCCCCGGATGGTGGCCTGAAGCAGGCCTGGTTTTTCAGCTACTACCCGTAGCAGTAACAACGCGACGGGTAGTAGCTGTTTGGCCTTACTTTTTCTGCTTTTCTATTTCCTCATCCCGTAGGGGACGACGAAGAATTTTGCCAACGTTCGACTTGGGCAACTCGCTGCGGAACTCAATCAGGCGGGGAACCTTATAGGACGTAAGATTCTCACGGCAGAATGTCCTGATCGTTTCTTCTGTCAGGGCTGGATCTTTCTTTACCACAAAAATCTTGACCGTTTCGGTCGATTTTGGATCTGGAACTCCAACACAGGCCACTTCCATGACGCCAGGGCACTGCGCCACTACGTCCTCAATCTCGTTTGGATAGACGTTGAAACCGGATACCAGAATCATGTCCTTCTTGCGGTCAACGATCTTAAAGAAGCCATCTTCATTAACTACGCCGATGTCGCCGGTTTTGAACCAGTCGCCCATCATCGTGGCGGCTGTCTCTTCGGGCCGGTTATAATAGCCACCAAACACCTGTGGACCTTTGGCCACAATTTCCCCTGGTTCGCCGATGGCTGCGTCGGTGCCATCGTCCCGAATGATTTTCAGGTCGGTGCTGGGCCAGGGAATGCCAATAGTTCCTACCCGCACGGTGCCGTCCACCGGATTCGATGACAGAACTGGCGAGGTTTCGGTCAGGCCGTATCCTTCGCAGGGCGTGTTGCCAGTGAGTTTGGCCCACCGGTCGGCCACGACCGTTTGCAGGGCCATACCCCCCGCCGACGTAACACGCAGCTGGCTGAAATCTACTTCACCAATGCGCGGGTGATTGAGCAGTCCATTATAAAGGGTATTAACACCGGTGAAAGCCGTGATTTTAAACTTTTTCAGGTCATCGATAAAGGCATTCAGGTCGCGTGGGTTGGTGATGAGCAGGTTCATAGCCCCACTTTTCAGGGCGGCCAGGGCATTAGTCGTCAACGCATAAACGTGATACAGCGGCAGAGCTGCTACAATTATTCCTTCGCCGTCAGGAATGCCGCCGGGCTGCATCCAGACGTGCTGGGACTCGACATTCGAAATGACATTGCGGTGGGTAAGCATGGCCCCTTTGGAAACGCCGGTGGTGCCCCCCGTGTATTGAACAAAGGCCAAATCGGTGTTTTTGATGGTTACTGGCCGAAAAGGCTGTTGGTTGCCCCGGCTCAGGGCATCGTTAAAGGAGATGGCATCGGGCAGTTTATAGGGCGGCACCAGCTTCTTTACGTATTTGACAACGGCGTTGACAAGTTGCTTTTTAGGGAAACCGAGCAGATCGCCCAACTCCGTGACGACAACATGCCGGATGTCAGTCCGGGCCAGAATTTTTTCTAAGTTGCCCGCAAAGTTGGCCAGGATAACAATGGCCTTTGCCCCCGAATCCTTGAACTGGTGCTGCATCTCACGCGGGGTGTAAAGCGGATTGGTGTTGACCACGGCCAACCCCGCCCGTAGCGCTCCAAACATGGCGATTGGATACTGTAGCGTGTTGGGCATCTGAATCACAATCCGGTCGCCCTTTTGCAGCTTCAAGTCATTTTGCAGAAACGATGCGAACTGCCGCGACAACTGATCGACCTCGGCAAACGTAATCTGCTTACCCATACAAAAATAAGCGGGCCGGTTGGCAAACCGGCTGAACGCTTCATCCATCAGGGCTGCCAGCGATGTGTACGCGTCCGGATTGATCTCATGAGGAACGCCTTTGGGGTAGAAGCGGAGCCAGGGGCGTGATTGTATGCTTGATTGCGTTTCCATGCGAAGTTGTCCGTTTTTTAGCAAAAATAAAACGAAAGCAGGAAATGTTTC
>DATHAW010000758.1:0-3931 GCA_035296465.1 Spirosoma sp. | reverse complement strand
TGTCGAACCGCTGCAACTGCTGCTGCACATAAACCGACCCACCCGTGAGAGGAATATTCTGACTCAAAGCCAGGTTCAGCACTGAATTGTTATTCGACACGGGCTGAAAAACTACCGTGCCGTCGGGCTGTTGCACCTGTACAAACGAGCGGGTAAAACCCGGCAACGAACCATTGAGACTCAACTGCGGCTTAAAATCAGCTAGGAACGAACGGTATTTCCAGTAGTTTGTCTTTTTCAGTGTGGCGGCCTGGCGGCTGGCAATCGACTGTTCGCGGGCCATATTGACCACCTCCTCCAAGGTTAGTTTCAGCGGTTGCGCCCCGACGCTAAAGTTGTCCAGGCAAACGATCATCAACACTAACCATAAGGCTTTAGCAGGTGATTTATGCACCGTAGGCACGGCATGGTTTAAGAAATCAGTCGATATCATGGCTTGGCTGGATCGATGGTGAGTTGCTCCAGATGATCGAATTCACTTAGGTCGGTCAGAATTACCCGTTCGCCCGGTTTAAGCCCACTTTTTATCTCGACCCAGTCGAAGTTAGTTAGCCCTATCTCTACCTCCCGTCGTTGCGCTAGTTGGTCAGTCTGCATCACATATACGTACTGCCGACGCTTACCCTTGAATGCCGGACCATTGGCTACGCGCACTGCCTGTGGGCTGCGGTTTGTGACAACAAAAACCTCTACTTTCTGATTTGGACGTAGCGAGGCATGATGACTATCGTCCAGGGTGACAACGAATCGGATGGTGCCATTCTGCACGGCGGGTTTCACCTGCATGATTACCCCCCGCAAACTCGTTTCGTTAATACGAACGATAACTGGCAAGCCGGCGCGGAGTTGTTCGGCGTAGGCATCGGAGCACGAACCTTCGACCCGGAAACTGCCCAGATCCGCTACCTTCGCCAACATCTCACCCTCATTAACCGCCGACCCGACGTTCTCATTTACCCAGGTGAGTACGCCAGCCCGGTCGGCCAGGATATCGGCCTGCCGGAGTTTTTGGGCCAGCACTTTCAGGTTGGAGCCTTCGATATGAGCCTGCAACTGTGATTCGCGCAAACTGGCACCCATCGACCGGCGGTTGTAGGTCAGGTCATTTTCCAGCTGTTTCTTTTCCAACTGTGCAATTCGGAGGGCGTTTTCAGCGCGGGTAACATCTTCGGGTGTTTGGCCCCCAACTTTCATCAGCCGCCGGGCGTTCTCTACTTCGGCATCTAATTTATTGATGGTCAGCAGCTTGATCTGGTCATTAACATCGGCATCGTAAAGGTTCTTATCTAACTTCATTCTGAGTTGCTCGATACTGTTTTGTTTAAGAGCCAACTGATCCTGAAGTTTTTCGTACTCAATCTGCGTCAGCGACTTGTCTAATTCTACTAAGGGCTGACCGGGCCTCACACGAGCGCCGGGCGTCAGCAGCACCCGTCGAATACTCGCCCGGATGGGGCTGGTCATAATTTGCTCGTAAGCCGGGATGATTTCGCCGGTAGCGTTGAGCGTGTTTTCGACCGGGCCGGTCTGAGCCACTGCTGTGCGAATTTTGCTGGACTCAACGGACGTTTTCAGCAACGAGCGCATACCCACCAACACACCCACCAGGCCAATGACGGCGGCCAGGCCAATGAGCCAGGGTTTTCGGCGTGAGCGATTAACGATATCAGAAGCGAGGGCGCGGTCCATACAGCATAAGTATTTTGTTTATGTTATGTGCTAAGGTCGTGCCACCAGTTTAGTACCTGATTATCAATAGGTTCATCAAAAACTAAGACATAAAATTTGTGCGGATTCACGCTACGTGTGCGAATTCGCACGAATGAATAAGTTAACTGGAAGTAGGCACAGGGCGGTTGTAACTGTGCAACCTGCATTTGCAAACCGGACTAAATGCCATTGAGAGACTGACTAATGACCGCAAGGGCTCATTGTTCCCTATTGTCATAAGCCCCCGTGGATGCTAGAAAACAGGGTGTAGTTGTAGATTACACCCTATACGAGGTGTACCTTTACCCAATGAATCGCCATGAACTGGTCAGTCGCTACCGCGACGGTCTCAACTTCGCATCTAAACTAACCCCCAGGCGTGTGGCCAACGCGCTGAAGGTAGTCTATAGCTATTATGAGTCACGGCAAACGGGTATAGCCATGCAGCGCGGTCTGCCCATGTCGGTGTCGTTCGAACCAACCACGAGTTGTAATCTGCGCTGCCCCGAATGCCCGAGTGGCCTGCGTTCCTTCACGCGCCCGACCGGGATGCTCGGCGAAGACCTTTACAAACGAACCATCGACGAGTTGCATGAAACGCTGCTTTACCTGATCTTTTACTTTCAGGGTGAGCCTTACCTGCACCCTCAGTTTCTGGACCTGGTCCGCTACGCCACCGATCGCCACATCTACACCGCCACCAGCACCAACGCCCACTATCTTACCGATGCCAACGCCCGCAAAACGGTGGAGTCGGGGCTGGACCGACTCATTATTTCCATCGACGGCACTACGCAGGAAACGTATCAGCAATACCGGATTGGTGGTAAGCTCGAAAAGGTGCTCGAAGGCACCAAAAACATCCTGCGCTGGAAAAAGGAATTAAAGTCTAGGACGCCCCATGTTGTGTTTCAATTTCTGGTGGTGAAGCCCAATCAGCACCAGATAGCCGAAGTCCGGCAACTCGCCCGCGACCTTGGCGTGGATGAAGTAGGTCTGAAAACGGCCCAGATTTACGACTATGAGCAGGGGTCCAACCTGATTCCAACGCTGGATCAATACAGTCGATATGCCCCGCAGGCCGACGGTACGTACCAGATCAAAAATGGCTTTGGTGACCACTGCTGGAAAATGTGGCATTCCTGCGTCATTACGTGGGACGGTCTGGTGGTGCCATGCTGCTTTGATAAAGATGCGCACCACCGCCTGGGCAATCTGCAAACCCAATCCTTTGCCAATCTCTGGACCGGTTCTGCCTACACCGATTTCCGACAGACGCTGCTCCATGCCCGTTCAGAAATCGAAATGTGTAAAAACTGTACCGAGGGCACAAAGATCTGGGCGTAACCTAAAGCCTAAAAATATTTAAAAGAACGAATGTAAATTACGTTCAGTTGCTCAGTCCTTTACGCTTTGGGCCTGTACTCCTTTGTGGAACATTCCGTGGAACATTCTTTGGATTCGTGAAAACTATCCGGCATCTTTGGAACTGCAACGCACAGACCCATGGGTAAAGTCATTGCTATCGCCAACCAAAAGGGGGGCGTCGGTAAAACTACGACAACAATAAATTTGGCCGCCAGCCTGGCCGCCCTCGAATTTCAAACGCTTATCGTTGATGCTGACCCACAGGCCAACTCAACGTCAGGTTTAGGGTATAATCCAAAGGAAATCGAGAATAGTATTTATGAATGCATGGTAGAGGGGGTTCGCCCATATGACGCCATCATTCAAACGGACTTTCCGAATCTGAACCTGCTCCCTTCGCACATCGACCTCGTTGGGGCCGAAATCGAGATGATCAACCTTCAGAATCGGGAAGACAAGATGAAGGACGTTCTCGACAGCATCCGCGACGATTACGACTTTATCATCATCGATTGCTCCCCGTCACTGGGTCTGATCACCATTAATAGCCTGACAGCGGCCGATTCGGTTATCATTCCGGTTCAGTGCGAGTATTTCGCACTCGAAGGGCTGGGGAAACTGCTTAACACCATCAAAATTATCCAGTCGAGGCTCAACACGAATCTGACCATTGAGGGCATTCTGCTCACGATGTACGATCTGCGCGTTCGGCTGTCGAATCAGGTAGTGGGCGAGGTAACGAGCCATTTCCAGCAGATGGTGTTCAGCACGATCATTCCGCGCAACATCCGGCTGAGTGAATCGCCCAGTTTTGGGGTACCAGCTTTGGCGCAGGACGCCGACAGCAAAGGGG
>DATHAW010000757.1:0-2672 GCA_035296465.1 Spirosoma sp. | reverse complement strand
AGTCGGAGCACCAATGAATGTCGCGTAGAATCCCGAAAAGAATTGGTTAAGGTCCTGATACTTGCCGTTAATCGTAGCGCCGTCGGCAAACGTCATATTGGGTAGTAACTTATTAATGATGGTCCCAATGGGCTGATCATTTATGGCGAGTACCTTGGCCCCGGCGGGTAGGGTTACGGCTCCATAATTACCCACGATCCAGGCTTTGTCATCAATGAAATAGAGTTTAAGCGGAAATAGCTTCTCCTGGTAAAAGGGGTAGTGTTCATCCTGGCCGCTCACTATCCATTTGATGTGTCCGTCACGCAAGGCCACCAGTATGGGCACCATCGTGACGTAGAATTCGTGCTGAGTCATGGGTCGGTTCAAGCGGGCGGCTGTTGCCGTAAACAACGAGTCGAACCTGGCCTTCGTCGAGTAGCGGTACATAGCAGGATGTACCTCATGCAGCGCCGTTCGGAAGCGGGCAAAATCTGCCTGCAACTCTTCGGGAGACAATGTTTGGCTTGGCTGGTTCAAACCAGGTTTCGCTGGGCTGGTAGTTGTCTGGCTTCGGGTCGTTAGGGTAGCGAAGAACAGAAACAAAAAGAGGAGGGGTCTAATGTTCATAGCAGTTGTGATTTGTTTTTGACAAGACAAAACTGTGGGCAATTAGCCACCCTCGAAAATTAGCCACAACCGAATTGAGCAGATTTGCTACCGAAGTGTCCAATTTCACTTCCGAAGCAAGGCACCTGCGAAGTTTAAAATGGTGATGAAACGTAGGATCAGGATATCCGTACTGCCTCATGATTGACCAGCAGGGGAAGCGTCACAACGAATTGCCCGTCCTGCTCGTCGATGTGCATGGATTTTTGTCCGAGCAATTGGTACTTGGTAGCAATGTTGGCTAAACCGACGCCATTCGACAGAACACGGCTGGGTCTGCGTTGCAGGTTATTGCTTACCCGCAGGGAGGGAACCCGTCCTTTGGTGTCGCCTTCATTGTTTGGTATTGTTTCGATCATGATGTGTAATGGCTGATCGGCGGCAACGACGTTGTGTTTAATGGCATTCTCGACCAGCAATTGTAGCGTTAACGGGGGAAGCATCATAGTCTGATACTCATCGTCTACGTTGACTTGCATTGTTAAACCGTTGCCGTAACGAGTGCGCTGCAGGTGATAATAGGACTGGATAAACTGAAGTTCGCGGCCAAGTGTGGTCAGTTCGCCCTCATTGGTTTGCAGCAGATAGCGATACACACTGGCCAGTTCTTCAATAAACTGCTCGGCACGTTCCGAATCTACGTCAATCAGGGAGGAAAGAGAATTAAGACTATTAAACAGAAAATGCGGGTTCACCTGACTTTTCAGACCATCCAGCTGGCTTTGCAGGTTGGCTCGCCGGAGTCGCTCAGTCTCGGTCAGCGTTTGCGACCATCGCTCAAAGGTATACACGCTCTCGTGAATAACATTGATTATGAGGTTGCCACCAACGCTCACGATCAGAGCGGTTTGCAGGCGAGTAACACTGAAGGTATAGTGGGGAAAATCGAACCAGTCGTAACCGTAGAAAAAGGCGAAAATAGCCAGCGACGACAACAGCATGTGGGCCAGCATGGCCAACGATAGCCGCAACCAGGTTTGGCGAACTGCCGGAAATTGCCGGCGAAAATAAAGGGCGGGCAGCGCATGAAGAAAGTAAACCGGAGTCCAGAGCAGTACGATACTAAGCGTTGCCGGAACAAACACATCAAGCCGTTGCAGGTAAATGGGCCCGAAGAGCAGGTAATTAAACAACAAATAATATACCGGCAGCACTCCTAAGGCAATCTGGTTGTCGCGCTGGGTGTACTGCATGAGGTAAAAAAAAGGAGTTCGTTCTCGTTCGATAAGAGACTGTTATAAAGTTACCTCACTTTCCATATTTTTCAAAGCCAGTGGCACCTGAACACAAAACCACAGGCCGTCGTCGGTAATGTGCGGGGAACGAAGCCCCACCAGGCCAAACTGCGTTGTGAGGTTAATTAATCCACCCGGCAATGTCTTTATCTGACGCGTTTTACGCTGTATAATGTTCTTGACAATCAACCTATTGCCAGTAAGCTCAATAGAAATGCTCAGTGGTCGTTCAGCGTCAAGAATGTTGTGACCAATGGCGTTCTCAACCAGCAGTTGCAGTGTTAGGGGCGGCAGGTAGTAATCGCGCCCGTCGTTGTCAACGCGCAGGCGCCAGTCCAGGGCAGGGCCATAACGAGTTTGAAGCAGGTAACCATACGACCGGATAAAATCAAGTTCGGCACGTAGTGTCACCAGCTGGCTCTGGTTCGTCTGGAGCAGGTAGCGATACACGGTAGCCAGTTCGTCCAGAAACTCTCCTGCTTTATGGCGATCTTCGGTAATCAACGCCGAGAGTGAGTTGAGGCTGTTGAAGAGAAAATGGGGGTTCACCTGGTTCTTGAGACTGTCGAACTGGTTTTGTAAACGGGCTTTCTGTAAGGCTTCGGCATCGGTCACGGCCAGCCGATATAGATGCAGGTAGTAAGTTATTTCGTAGTACCCACCTACAATGACAACGAATGACAGAGCCATGACAATGTGAGTCAGGTAGACGCGTGGAAATTCAGGTGTGGCAATCAACCCCGTCATGTCCAGCTTACTTAGAGCCCAGGTCTCCAGGGGCTGCATCCC
>DATHAW010000756.1:0-3313 GCA_035296465.1 Spirosoma sp. | reverse complement strand
AATCACACCCACTTACCTGTTTGATTATTGACGACCGGGTTTGTCCCACCCATGATTGTTTCGTATTTTTCGGGGAAAATCAGGCCCCAAAACGATAATGGTAAGACATAAACGAATCAAACTAACGGGCGTATGGCTTGTTGCAGTGGCTTTTTCGGCCGTTGGGCAGCCGTCCGTGCCCCAATCCGCCAAAATGACTCAGAATCCTTTTTTAGCCGCCTACACAACTCCCCACCAAACGGCTCCTTTCGACAAAGTAAAAAATAGTGATTACCTGCCTGCGCTGACCGATGGGCTCACCCAGGGACGAAAAGAAGTAGCGGCTATTGTTGACAATCCGGCTAAACCGACGTTCGAGAACACCATCGTTGCCCTCGAAAAGTCGGGCGATCTGCTCAGTAAAGTAACATCCGTGCTGTTTAATCTCAATAGCGCGGAAACTACACCCGAACTTCAGAAAATTGTTAAGGAAGCGTCGCCGTTGCTGAGTGAATACGGCAACGACATTACGCTCAACGAGAAGCTGTTTGCCCGCATTAAGTCGGTGTATGAGGGGCGTGGCAGCTTAAAACTCGATGCCGAGCAGGCTATGCTGCTCGAAAAAGCATACAAGCGTTTCGCCCGCAATGGGGCCAATCTGGATGCCAACGGTAAAGAGCGGTTGCGGGCCATTGATAAGGAGCTATCGCAGTTATCGCTCCAATTTGGCGAGAACGTTCTGAACGAAACCAACGAGTTTATGATGCCCGTAACCGACGAGAAAGACCTCGCCGGTCTGCCCGACTACGTGCGCGAAGCCGCCAAAGCTACGGCGAAGCAAAAGGGTAAGGAGGGATGTGTTTTTACCTTACAGGCTCCCAGCTACGGTCCGTTCATGCAGTACGCCGACAACCGCGAGCTACGCCGGAAGCTGTTCATGGCCATGAACGGTCGTGGGTTCCACAGCGACAAAAACGACAACTCGGCTATTATCAACAGGATCGTGAACCTGCGATTCGAGCGGGCAACGCTGCTGGGCTATAAAACCCACGCCGATTTTGTGCTGGAAGAAAGCATGGCCGGGTCACGCGACAAGGTGCAGAGCTTTCTCGATGAACTGGTGACGTATGCCCGCCCGGCTGCCGAACGACAATTGACCGAACTGACCCAGTATGCCAAAGGCCACGGCTTTGCCGAAGACAAGCTGCAGGCCTGGGACAACAGCTACTACGCCGAAAAACTTAAAAAAGAAAAGTATGACCTCGACGATGAAACGCTGAAGCCGTATTTTAAGCTCGAAAACGTCCTGAATGGGGCTTTCACGGTGGCCAACAAACTCTACGGCATTACATTTAAGGAACGCACCGATATTCCGGTTTACAATCAAGAGGTGAAAACCTACGACGTATTCGACAAAGACGGCAAGTTTCTGGCGGTATTCTACGGCGATTACTTTCCCAGGGCAGGCAAACGAAGCGGAGCCTGGATGAACGACATTCAGGGGCAGAAAGTCGAAAACGGCACGAACATCCGGCCGCACATCATTAATGTCTGCAACTTCACCCGCCCTACCGACACCAAGCCGTCGCTGCTGACCTTTTACGAAGTTACAACCCTGTTCCATGAGTTTGGACACGGATTGCACGGCATGCTGGCCAATGGTAAGTACGAAAGCCTGACCGGCACCAACGTTCCCCGCGACTTTGTTGAATTACCCTCACAGGTAATGGAGAACTGGTGCTACGACCCCGATGCGCTTAAACTTTTTGCCAGGCATTACCAGACGGGCGAGGTGATTCCAAATGACCTGATCGAGAAAATCCGCGCCAGCCAGAACTTCCTGGCTGGTCTGGCCAACCTTCGGCAGTTACGTCTTGGCCTGGTTGATATGTACTACCACGGTCAGAAGCCTACGGGTGAAACCATCACGCAGGTTGAGAGCCGGGTCGATTCGGTGGCTAACCTGTTTCCTCATGTTGAAGGCATTGCGGTCAGCCCGGCCTTTTCGCACATATTTGCCGGTGGCTATTCGGCCGGTTACTACAGCTATAAGTGGAGCGAAGTACTGGACGCCGATGCATTTGAGTTTTTCAAGGAAAAAGGGGGCCTGGATAATAAAGCAGCCGCCGACAGCTTCCGCAAAAACGTGCTCGAAAAAGGCGGCAGCGAGAAGCCCATGGAACTGTACAAAAAATTCCGCGGCCGGGAGCCTTCGCCTAAAGCGATGCTGCGTCGAAGCGGACTCATTTTGTAAGACTAGTTCATTAAACAAAACAGCCCTGCCGCAACCGTTCCGACGGGGCTGTTTTGTTACTATCTATTTGGTTAGATTAAACTTGTTTGACTACCTGAACGTTCATAATCAGCCGAACGTCGTCACTCACCACTACACCACCTGTTTCGGTAACGGCGTCCCAGGTCAGGCCAAATTCCTTACGCTTCAACACGCCCGAAAGCTCAAAACCAGCTTTGGTCTGGCCGTAGAAGTCCTGCATCTGGCCGCCATATTCAACGTTGAGTGTAATGGGTTTCGTAACGCCGTGCATGGTCAGGTTGCCGGACAGGTCAAACGTGTCATTGTCGGTTTTCTTCATGCCCGTGGACGTAAACGTCAGTTTGGGGAACTGCCCGGCATCGAAAAAATCGCCCGATTTCAGGTGGGCATCGCGTTGCTCATTACCCGTGCTGATGCTATCGATGTCGGCCGAGAAACTGATTTTTGCATCGGCAAAATCATCCTCCTCCATCTCGACGGTTCCTTCGAACTGGCTGAAAGAACCCGTTACGGTTGAAACCATGAGGTGTTTCACTTTAAACTGGACTTCCGAGTGGGTCGGGTCAATGGACCAGGTAGTGGCGTTAGCAATTTGCGCTTCCATAGTAATCGAGTCTGTTTAATTGTTACTGTATTTAATGTATATACATATAATCGGAAATGATTGTTCCCAGTCTAATAATTTATTGGAATAGCCCTTTAATAGGCTAAATCACACGAACGTACAACGGTGAAGGTGAGGCCGGCTGGAGGGCCTTCGGCGTATGATTAAATGGGAACCATAAAAACGTAAAACATAGTGGTCGAAATAATATTTTTCAACTTCTTTTTAAGAAAAAACGACGGAGAAAATGTATAAATATAAAGTGAGTTACAAATAGTAAGTTTACAATATGGCTAAGTAATAAATTAATTAATGATCTATATTTAATGTTTTCCTAAATAGCTGATAATCAAACAACTATTAGAATTAGGTAGAAGGTTTTTGTAGCTGGCGTTCAACCTACCGTTAAGTAATTATACTTTAGGATAGAAATGAAAATTGATACATTTGTCTTG
>DATHAW010000755.1:0-5665 GCA_035296465.1 Spirosoma sp. | reverse complement strand
ATAATAGATGTCGAGGGTCTCGCGCACCAGATCAAGCGCATACCGGACTAACTGTGCCGGGAATATGCCAAAGAGATTGGATACAGCCGTAAAAACAGTTCCCCAAATCAGGTACCATTTATACTTCA
Source organism: Spirosoma sp. (assembly GCA_035296465.1). Lineage (GTDB taxonomy): Bacteria > Bacteroidota > Bacteroidia > Cytophagales > Spirosomataceae > Spirosoma. The sequence continues at coordinate 5,537 of DATHAW010000755.1, read as the reverse complement.
GCAAGTATTTGTTGAGGTAGGAAAGTGCTTTCACAAAGAACCAGACAGCGTTTGGTTCAAAACCACCCCGGTTGTTTAAAAGTTGCAGGCTGCGGGAGCTGGACTGGATGGTAACACAAACACAAAATCTAGCGGCTGTATGTCCGGGATTAAGCCGTAATTTTGCCTGCCCTTTAGGGAATACTTTTTGGTAGAGGCTTTTATCAGTTTAGGCGGAATGTTGAACAGGCGATTACTCAGGATTAAGGTCATGCAGGCGTTGTACGCCCTTCGACAGGCCGAATTTTCTAACCAGCAGTTAGCCCTCGATGGTATCGCGGACCTTTTTCAGCCCGACCTGAACTCCATGCTGCCGCAGGATAAACGGCAGCTCGAAGGCTTTCGTAAACTCGCTGGACTGCTTTTTGAGGATGCTGTAAAAGCCAACCAGCCCGCCCAGGACGACGACGCCCCTACGAACGTTCTCAAAGCCGCCAACGACGGTTATTTATTTGTTCAGAGCCGGGGCAAAAAAGACCGCCAGCATCTTGCTCAGATGATGATCAAGCAGGTCAATAGTATTTACGACGATTACCTGCGGGTACTGACGCTCCTGGTCGAACTGGGCCGGGCAGCCCGCGCCGATAGTGAGCGCGTTCACCGCAACGTAGACGAGGTGCCGTTTCCCTTTGAGTCCAACCTGAGTTCCAACGTAGTTATCCAGGCCCTGGACGCCCATCAGCCTCTCCAGAACGAAGCCCTGCGCCATGGTATCTCCTGGGTCGACGACCAGGGGTTTGTACGCAAGGCCCTGCGCGAAGCCCTCAAAACCGATGATACGTACCGGGCCTACTGCGAACAGCGCACGCACACCATAGATGAAGATCAGGCCCTGGCCCAGTATGTCTTACGTACGCTGGTGTTTAAGCACGACGTGATACGCGGCCATCTGGCCGAAATTGACCTGAGTTGGGCCGAAAACAGCGACGTAGTGCGGGGGCTGGCCATTAAAACCCTTAAATCGGTGCAGAGTGCTGGTGGCCTGCAACTTGAACCGCTGACAGACGATTGGGAAGAAGACGAACGGTTTTTGAACACGCTGTTTCAGCAGTCGATCGAAAATGACGCTGAGTATGAGCAGCTGCTGGTCGATCAACTCCAGAACTGGGACGTAGAGCGGGTGGCAATGCTGGACAAAATCATTCTGAAACTGGCGGTTTGTGAGTTGCTGAGTTTTCCCAACATCCCCGTCAAAGTAACCATAAACGAATATATCGAACTGGCAAAGGCCTACAGTACGCCCAAAAGCGGTAAATTTGTCAACGGAATATTAGACAACCTTTCCGAGAAACTTCAATCCTCAGGGCGTCTGCGCAAAAGTGGACGTGGGTTGCTGGATAACAAATAGGCGTTATCCCATCGTTATAGACAGTGAGTCAGCCGTGGCCTTCAGAACGGTTTGCCCTGGCTATGCAACGATACACGCTTACAACTTTATAACTTTTCAACAATGAGTAGAACTAGCCGTGATTTACTGTTTCTTCTGACCGGTGCCATTGGCGGGCTTTCTATTGGCATGCTGTATGCCCCAGACAAGGGGGTCGTTACGCGTGATCGCCTGTCGTTTCGGTTGTCGAAATATCGTGAACAGATCGATCAATTACTAGTGCAGCTTGCCAATTCAACAGACCTGCCCGAAAACCTCTCGAAGAATGAAGGACAGCGCGTTGTGAACGACGCCCGAGAAAAAGCGGAACGACTGCTTGAGGACGTAGATCGACTGATGGCCCAGATCAAACAGCAAAACATGTAAACTTGGTTTGGCAGTGCCTTGCAGATAGGCTCACTAACTAATCGTCTACAACCCATAAATCTTTCATTAAAAAATGCGCGTTAGAAACTTCCTTATTAGCGTCATGCTAATGGGCCTTGGTTTTGGGCAACTGAGCTGCGACAACCGGAAGCAGGCGGAAACATCGCAGGCGGTAGTATCGGAGAAGATGCCCCAGATCACCTTCGCGGAGAAAGGCATTTATGACTTTGGGGCACTCACTGAAGGTGACACCGTTGAGCACACATTTACCTTCACCAACAGTGGAGAGTTTCCCCTGATTATCAATAACATTACGGCCTCCTGTGGTTGTACAACGCCCGAATGGCCACGCGAACCGGTTGCTCCGGGGGCTAAGTCATCTATCCGGGTTCGGTTTAACAGCCGGGGCAAAATGGGTGAGCAAAACAAGACCATTACGGTATTTGCCAACACGAACCCGTCGATGACGGATCTGCAATTTAAGGCAATGGTGAACCCCAGAGTCGATTCAACCATGAAATCGTAACCAATTTTCTTTATGGCTTTTATTTTATTACAGGCTGCGCCAACCGGCAGCACACCCATGGTCTATAACATCCTGCTATGGGTGGCCGTTATTGGAGTCTTTTATTTTTTCATGATTCGGCCTCAGCAGAAAAAGCAAAAGGACCAGAAGAACTTTGTGGAGAACCTCAAGAAAGGGGATAATGTCGTTACCGTAGGTGGTCTACATGGTCGGGTTGCCTCAGTCGACGGAGCCACCGTTACGCTCGAAGTGGACCGGGGCGTGAAAATGACGTTTGAGAAATCGTCGATTGCGCGCGAACTCAGCACCAAAACCGAGTAAAGCCCAGTCAGAAGCCCTCTAGCCAACCGAACGGAAACCGTTTGTCTGCCTCTCGACTTATGTAACGAAACCGGTTACTACGCCTGTGAAACGGTTTCTATCTAACTATCCTGTGACGACACTGCCCCCTCGTACCCGCCCGTTCCTGCCGGCCAGAGCGCTACTTTGTCTGGGAGCGGCTTCGCTGTTCTGGTTCCTGAACGCGCTTAACAAAAACGGATATACACTAAATGTGGAGTACCCGGTGCATTTCGTTTATAACGATTCGCTGTATGTGCCGACCACACCGCTGCCCCGTACCGTCACGGTAAACGTATCGAGCGATGGCTGGGGATTGCTGCGGCACGCATGGCTGCCGTTTCGGGTCGAACCGGTCGACTATGCCGTGAAAGACCCCATACGGGCATCCGTCATCAATACATCCTCGCTGGCGGCTGCGGTAGCCGGGCAGGTCAAGAAATTAAGTGTCAATTATGTAGTGGCCGATACCCTCGAACTGGCTTTCGACCGGCGCACAACCAAATCAGTCCGGCTGGTAGTCGACAGTCTACATATCAATCTGGCACCCCGCTACCTGGTGTCGAGCCAGATCAACCTTACGCCCCGCACGATCGAGGTTACCGGACCGGACCGCTTAATTCGTGGTTTGCCGGATACTGTTCTGATAAAGATTGCCCGCAAGCGCATCATCGATAACTACGACGAAGAGATCCTGTTGAACCAGTTCAGGCACCCCCAGCTCGAGGTTAGCACCGACCGCGTGGCGGTAAGCTTTGAGGTCGGTGAGTTGCTGTCGCCCCCAACTCAATAAGGGCCCCAACTCAATAAGGGTAAGAAGGCGGGAGTGAAAGCCCGTTGTGCCCCGTAGTAGCCCAATCTTTTAGGCTTCCCCTTTTTCAATGAAAACACCACTTCAAATTGGCGTAACGGGTGGTATAGGCTCGGGCAAGAGCCTTGTGTGCCGCGTGTTCGAGACGCTGGGCGCTCCGGTCTACTACGCCGACGAGCGGGCTAAATGGCTGACCGAGCATGATCCTATTCTAAAAGCTGATATAATGCGGGTGCTCGGTTCGGGGGCTTATGACAGTCTGGGACGGTACAACCGGGCATGGGTTGCCTCGCAGGTGTTTGCCGACCCCCTTTTGCTCGACCAGCTCAACGCTGTTATCCACCCCCGCGTAGTTTCCGATACAGCCCGGTGGGTGGGTCTACAGGCCGACAAACCGTATGTGGTTAAGGAGGCAGCACTGATGCGGGCGGCCGGCGACGGTAATACGCTCGATAAAGTGGTGGTGGTGCTGGCTCCGGTTGCTCTGCGGATTGAGCGCATTCGTCTCCGCGACCCGCACCGCTCCCTGACCGAGATTCAGCACATCATCGACCGGCAGGTGAGCGATGCAGACCGGATGCAAATGGCCGATTACGTCCTGCACAATGATGAAGCACAACTGCTGCTTCTACAAATTGTAGCACTACACCAGGAATTTTCAGCGCAACCAATGGTTTGAACCGTTCGCTGACGTACTTTGGGTTGAACTCTGTCATCAACCAGAATGAAACGAACGATTACCTTACTGGCTGCCTGCGCCGGTAGTTTCCTGCTGGGCGCATTTGTCACCGCCCCCGACGATCCAAAAAAGCCGCTCACGAGTGACATGCTCGACGTAGCATCCCGGGTTTTCGGACTGGACTTTACCGCTGCTGAGCGCGACTCAATGCTCGACAATGTAAACAATGCCCGCACCAGTTATGAGGCTCTGCGCAAGATCGATTTACCCAATGATGTGGCACCGGCTCTATACTTCAATCCACTCCCGGCGGGTTTTACCCCGCCTGCCGGGCCGTCGTCGTTCAAAGCGTCATCTTACGGTAAGGTTACACTTCCCGCAAACCGCGATGATCTGGCCTACTACACCGTTGGGCAGTTAGGCGAATTAATCCGCACGAAGCAGATATCATCGGTTGAACTCACCCAGTTTTTTCTGAATCGGCTTAAAACGTATGACCCTAAACTACACTGCGTCATTACGTTAACGGAAGAGCTAGCCATAAGCCAGGCCAAACGGGCTGATGCTGAACTAAAAGCAGGCAAATACCGCGGGCCATTGCACGGTATTCCGTATGGTGCTAAAGATTTATTAGCGAAAAAAGGCTACAAAACAACCTGGGGTGCTGCTCCTTATAAAGACCAAACACTAGACCTCGACGCTACAGTGGTCCGGAAACTTGAAAAAGCCGGGGCTGTTTTATGCGCCAAAATGACGTTGGGGGCTTTAGCTATGGGTGATGTTTGGTTTGGCGGCATGACGCGTAACCCTTGGAATATTGAAGCAGGGTCTAGCGGCTCATCGGCAGGGTCGGCATCGAGTGTCTCAGCGGGTTTGCTACCCTTTGCTATTGGCACCGAAACTCTCGGTTCTATTGTCTCTCCTTCAACGGTTTGCGGCACCACGGGTCTGCGTCCAACCTTTGGGCGGGTGAGCCGACATGGAGCCATGGCGTTGAGCTGGAGTATGGATAAAATTGGACCGATTACCCGATCGGTTGAAGATTGTGCGCTGGTGTTTAATGCCATTTACGGTCCCGATGGCAATGATCCTACGGTTATAGCTGCGCCTTTCAGATATGTACCGCTTACCAGCCTGAAAGGACTCAGAATTGGGTATGTCAGAAAGGGTTTCGAAAGCAATTATGCTAATCGGGGAAATGACTCCCTTACGCTTCAGACATTACGTAAATTAGGAGCAGAACTAGTGCCGTTTGATTTGCCAACGAGTGTTCCCCCTGGCCGGATTTCGTTTCTGTTGACTGTTGAAGCCGCTGCGTCGTTCGATGAGTTAACCCGTTCAGGGCGCGATGACCTAATGGTACGGCAGGGGAAAAACGCCTGGCCTAATG
>DATHAW010000754.1:0-9056 GCA_035296465.1 Spirosoma sp. | reverse complement strand
CAAGCAGGTGCGCGACAGGGCCAAACTTACGACCCCCGCCCTGGGTACATTCACCCAGGCCAGTTTCCGCGAAGCCGTTTGGCGGGAGCGGTGGTGGGAGTTATGCTTCGAGCAGATTACATGGTATGATATGGTGCGGTTGCGCAAGGTATTTAACCCCGTTACCAAAGGTTTCGACAACTTTGTGGGGGCTGTTTCGCCATCTTCCAACGCGAAGTATGAGGAAAAGCACCTGCTCTTCCCGATTCCCCGGCCTGAGTTGTTGAACAATCCAAACCTGAAAACCCAGAATCCGGGCTATCCAGGCGTTTAACGTTGTTGTCAGTGAATGTACCCCTCCTACGGTTGCAAAATGCCTGATAGCTGAGCAGATTAACTAAGTAGTATCTGTCAGAAAAACATACTACGTTAAAACACAAAATTCCCGGTCGAGTGATAAGCTCAATCGGGAATTTTGTGTTTTTAGAGAAGAATTATTGATTATTATCAGATGATCTATTTGGTTATGTATACAATAATTAGCAGATTTGAGCAATAAGGCTTGAGTATAATTTCTAGTCCCTCCACTTAATTTAATCAGATTTTCTTATGAACAATCGTTTACGTCGAGCGTGCCGTGCGCTGCCACTGATTGTGCTCAGCTGGCTCTTATGCGTAGGTGCGTATGCTCAGGACCGGAAAATTACCGGCCGCATCACTGAAGGAAACGACAATAGTGCACTACCTGGTGCCAACGTTGTTGTTAAAGGAACGCAAACGGGCGTGGTAACAGACGCTGACGGACGATTTACGCTCAACGTAGCACAGGGGCGCGATGTGCTGACCGTTTCCGCCATTGGGTTTGCTGCCCAGGAAATCACCATTGGTAACCGTGCTGAAATAAACGTTGCACTGACCGCCGACATGAAAACGCTCAATGAAGTCGTGGTCACAGGGTACGGTACTCAGTCGAAACGCGATATCACGGGGGCCGTGGCTACGGTAGATATAAAACAAGCCCTGGCCGTACCTGCTACCAACTTGGCACAGGCCATCCAAGGCCGCGTTGCGGGGGTGAGCGTGAGCAACGAAAACTCTCCTGGTGGCGGTGTGGTAGTGCGTATCCGTGGTTTTGGTACAATCAACGACAACTCTCCGCTTTACGTCATTGACGGTACACCTACAAAAGGGAGTCTTAACTCACTCAACCTCAACGATATTGAGACTATGCAGGTGTTGAAAGATGCTTCTGCGGCCTCGATTTATGGTTCACGAGCAGGTAATGGGGTGGTAATCATAACTACAAAGCAAGGCAAAGCAGGTAAGCCTAAATTTACCTATGATGCCTACTATGGTTCACAAAATCCCTTCAAAGGTCTTGAACTGGCCAACTCACAACAATATTTAGATGTGTTTTGGAAGTCTTTTATCAATGCTAATAATACCCTCGTGAATGGGGTAGCTACTCCCAATGCGGGCGCTACGGGCCTACGCTACCCTTCAAGTGTACACTTTGGCAACGGCCCAACGCCCGTTATGCCAGATTTTATTGTTCCTTCGGGTGGTGTAAACGAAGGCAACCCACTTGCCGACCCCAGCCGTTATGTGCGTGACCTGCTGAATCCTAATTCACGCTATTTGATTCAAAAAACAAATAAAGAAGGTACCGACTGGTTCAACGAATTGTTTACTGCTGCCCCGATTCAAAATCATCAAATTGGTGCGAGTGGTGCTACTGAAACAGCTCGTTACTCTATGTCGCTCAACTATTTTGACCAGAAAGGAATCATGCAATACACGGGCTACAAGCGATACAGCTTGCGGGCCAACACCGAATTCAATATCAATAAAAGAATGCGTATAGGTGAAAACTTTACGGCGGCCTACGATGAGCGCATTAACCAACGAAATGGTAATCAAGCCGAAAATAACCCCATTTCGTTTGTTTATCGTCAGCAGCCTTTTATCCCTGTTCGCGACATCAAGGGCAATTGGGGCGGCACTTATAGCGCTGGTCTTGACAACTCCCGCAACCCAGTTGCTGATGCTTTTGATGCCCGCAATAATAAAGGTGTTAATGTTCGCTTATTTGGAAATGCTTTTGTTGAAGCGGATATTTTGAAAAATCTGACAGCACGTAGCCAATTTGGTATTGACTACAACAACTTCAACATACGTAACTTCTTCCCGGTAGCTATCCAAAATGCGGAAGTAGAAGCCAACAACAGTTTCAACCAAACTAATGCTTATGACTGGACCTGGACCTGGTACAATACCTTGACCTACAAGAAGTCATTTTTCGACAATGCGTTGAATATGAACGTCATTGCAGGTACTGAGTCTATCAAGAACTACGCTGAGTTTTTCTCGGCGGCTCGTCTTAGATTCGCCAGTGATGATGTAGAAAACCGTTATCTGGATGCGGGTAACGCTGGTACTCAAACGAACAGTGGCGCGGCTTCAAACTGGCGTTTAGCTTCTGAGTTTGCCAAAGTCAATTTCAATTTTCATGACAAATACCTGGTTGATTTGACCATTCGTCGTGACCGCTCTTCTCGCTTCGCTGAAGAATTCCGAAGCGCTATTTTTCCGGCTGCTTCTGTAGGCTGGAGGGTTTCTAACGAAAATTTCATGAAAAATCTGCCTTGGGTTTCCGATTTGAAATTACGTGCAGCTTACGGACAAACAGGCAATCAGGAAATTGGTAACTACAACTCTTTCAGCTTGTTTGGTACAAACGTAGTTCAAAATTTCTATGACCTGGGCGGTACACGTTCTTCTTCGCTACAAGGATACGATCGTACCCAATTTGGTAATCCTGCGGCTCGTTGGGAAACAACGTCTTCGGTGGACATTGGTCTTGATGCTTCTCTCTTGAAAGGTGCATTGGGCGTTACTTTTGACTGGTTTAACCGAACCACTACTGATATGCTTTTCCCAGTTGAAGTACAACGCTCGCAAGGGTTTGCTTCTGCTCCTTTCCAAAATATTGGAGAGATGAATAATAAGGGAATCGAGTTAGGTCTTAATTATGGTGGAAAAGCAATGAATGGCAATTTCACTTATAATGTTGATGCCAATATCTCGACTTATCGTAATACGGTTACCAAAACCGATGGTAATCCTTCTACACAATACTTTGGATTTACCACGCGCCTTCCTCCCATGAGTGTGACACAGGCGGGTTTCCCGTTGGCTTCGTTTTTTGGGTACCGTATTGATGGTTTTATTCAGACAGATGAAGAAGGCATCAATCTACCAACACAATTTGGGGGCGGTATTAATAACAAAGCAGGTAACTTCAAATTTCGTGATTTGAATAACGATGGAAGAATCACCGCTGCTGACCGCGAGATAATTGGTAGCCCACACCCTGATTTTGCTTACGGCCTCAATGTAAGTTTGGGCTACAAGGCTTTCCGTTTAGATTTATTTGCCCAGGGCGTACAAGGCAATCAAATCTTCAACTATGTACGCTACTGGACTGATTTCCCAACTTTTTCAGGAAATCGTAGCATCCGTATGGTAAACGAATCATGGGAGCCTGGAAAAACTAATGCAAAACTGCCTATCCTGCGTTCAAATGATAACATTAGTTCCAACCCTTCTACCTACTATTTGGAAGATGGTTCCTATCTGCGGATGAAAAACGTTCAACTGAACTTTTCGGTACCAAGAAACTTACTCTCAAAATTCGGTCTGAGTAATGCAACCCTTTACGTACAGGGTCAAAACTTATTTACATTGACGAAGTACACTGGTTTAGATCCTGAAATCAACCTTCGCAACTCTAATGCCGGTACAACTGGTTTTGACCGCCAAATTGGTGTAGATGAAGGAGCTTATCCCAGTTATAGAGGTTATATCATGGGCTTAAACGTAAGTTTTTGACAAAAACCCTAAAATCATCCAAAATAAAGACAACAATGAAAAGAATAATTTTAATCGCATCCGTCTTGATGCTTGGGTTGGTTGCCGCCTGCAAAGACGAATTCTTAGACGTACAGCCTAAAGGCGTGCTTTCACTGGCAACACTTTCTGATAAAGCAGGTGTAAACTACCTGTTGGTAGGTGCCTATGCACTCATTGATGGCACAGGCACCAACAATGCCGCTGGCTTTTCATCATGGCACGGCTCGGCTGACAACTGGATTTATGGGGAGGTGGCAGCAGATAATGCTTACAAAGGCACTACCTCTGGCGATCAGCCCGAAATTTCTTTTATTGAACAGAAAAACATACTCTCTGATAACACCCACTTCAGGGGAAAATGGTCCACGGTCTATGATGGGATTGCCCGGTCTAATGATGTTTTGCTCGTTATGGCCAAAGCTACCGACATGACCGAAGCTGAAAAAACGCAAGTGATGGCACAGGTAAGGTTTTTGAGGGGGCATTACCACTTCGAGGCCAAGAAAATGTTTAACATGGTACCTTATATTGACGAAAAAACGTACAATCCTGACAATTTGCTCAGTACTAAATTGCCCAATGATAAAAACATTTGGCCGAACATTGAAGCTGACTTGAAGTTTGCCTATGACAACTTGCCAGTAAATCAATCGCAGCCAGGTCGCCCTACCAAATGGGCGGCAGGAGCTATGTTGGCCAAAGCATATTTGTTCCAGCAAAAATTTGCTGAAGCCAAGCCTATCCTGGAGGCAATAGTAGCAAGTGGTAAATATCAGTTGATGCCTAAGTACCACGACAATTTCCGCGCTGTTACCAACAACAATGCTGAGTCGGTGTTTTCTATTCAGTTCTCAGTAAATGACGGAGCACCTGGCAACGAAAATGGCAATTCTGGTGCAACCCTCAATTATCCTTCTTTTGGTGGTGTAACTACCTGTTGCGGTTTTTATCAGCCTTCACAAAACTTAGTGAATGCTTTCAAAACCGATGCCAATGGCTTACCATTGCTCAATACATTCAATGATGTGGACGTAAAGAACGACCAGGGGCTTGCGGTGGCGGCACCATTTACACCAGATGCTGGTACTTTTGACCCTCGCTTAGACTGGACAGTTGGCCGTCGTGGTATTACTTTCTTAGATTGGGGCGTTCACACGGGGGCAGGCTATATCCGTGACCAAGCCTATGCAGGCCCTTACTCACCTAAGAAGCACCTACCTTACAGATCAGACATTGGCGTAAATACAGGGCCGAATCCACGCCTGAATGCCAATAACTACCGCATCATTCGCTACTCACATATCTTATTGATGTTGGCCGAATGTGAGGTTGAGGTTGGTTCTTTGGCCAAAGCACGTGATTTGGTCAATCAGGTTCGTAAGCGTGCAGCTAATCCTGAAGGGTTTGTCATGGGTTCAGATGGGAAGCCGGCGGCAAATTATGTTGTCAGCGAATACCCTGCCAGCTCGCCCATATTTGCAGCCCAAGCCACTGCTCGCCAAGCTGTTCAATACGAAACACGTATTGAATTAGCCATGGAAGGCCACCGCTTTTTTGATTTAGTGCGTTGGGGTATTGCCGATGTAACACTCAATGCCTATTATGCGAAGGAAAAGGACAAGCGAGCCTATTTCAATGGGGTAACTTTTGTAAAAGGAAGGCATGAGTATTATCCGATTCCTTTGACAGAAATATTGAACAGTAAAAAAGATGGGGCAGAAACCTTGAAACAAAATCCTGGTTACTAAATAAAGGAGTTTAGGTGTCTGGGTATGTATGTGTTTAGCAGAAACATACCCACATTCCTGAACACGTACACCCCTACATACGTCCAAACTTGTGGGCAGTGAGCACAGTATACTGGGCCTACTGCCCACTTTTTATTCCTATAAAACCACTATGTTCATGCTCGACTCATCTGCTTCATTCAATAGACGGTTGTTTCTCAAACAGGCCACCGGATTAGCCGTTTTCTCGATTGTTCCCCGGCACGTGCTGGGGCGCGGCTTTCTTGCACCCAGCGATCAGACTGCCCTTGGTTTTATCGGTTTAGGCAAGCAAAGTCAGGGGTTGCGCGGCCAGTTTTTGAAAAACAACGCCCGCGTCATGGCTGCCTGCGACGTGGACCCCAGGAAAGTGACTGCATTTTCTGACGCGGTAAACGCACACTACGCCAGCCAGGCCAATGCCGCAGCCTATAAGGGTTGTTTACTCTACGACGATTACCGCACCCTGCTCAATAACAAGGACGTGGATGCGGTGGTCATTGCCACCCCCGACCACTGGCACAGCGTTATTGCGATTCAGGCGGCAAAAGCCGGGAAAGACATTTATTGTGAAAAGCCCCTGTCGCTCACCATTGCCGAAGGCCGCGAGATGGTAAACGCCACCCGAAAATATAAGCGCGTGTTTCAGACGGGCAACATGCAGCGGTCGTGGGCCGAGTTTCGGCAGGCAGTCGAGCTGGTACGTAATGGCTACATCGGCGACCTTAAAACCATAAACGTGAATGTTGGCGGGCCACCGCGCCCCTGGGATCTGGAGGCCCAGCCCCTACCCACTGGTGTGAACTGGAATGCCTGGCTCGGCCCGAACACTATTGATCGACCTTATAACAATGTGCTGCTTCCTACGCCCAAAGACACGTTCTGGGGTAAATGGCGGGACATCGACGAGTTTGGCGGGGGTGGCATGACCGACTGGGGTGCGCACATGTTCGATATTGCGCAGTGGGGGCTGGGTATGGACAATTCCGGTCCGGTTGAACTCACCCCGCCGACTGACACGAGCGGCAAAGGCTTGGTATATCGCTATGCGAATGGCGTTGTCATGAATCACCAACCGCAGGAAGGCAAGCAATTCTGCCACTTCGTCGGCTCCAAAGGCGAGGTAAAAGTAGCCCGTGGCGAACTAACAACGACACCTGCTGCGCTGAGAGATCAAGTTATTGGAGAAGGTGAGCGAAAGGTGTCTTTCAGCGACAACCACTACAAGAACTTTCTAGACGCCATCCAGAGTCGCAAAAATCCAATCTGTGACGTAGAAGTTGGGCATCGCACGGCCAGCGTTTGCACGATTGGCAACATCGCCTACCGGCTTAAACGCCCGCTCCGCTGGAACCCAACCACCGAAAAATTTGAAAACGACGCAGAAGCAAACCAGTTGCTGAGTCGTCCAATGCGGAAAGAGTGGACTGTCTAATGCCTCTCCATAAAAAGTCTGCTTCGGCGCTACGGTTGCCTTTTATGAAAAATAGGTGAATCAGCCAAACAGAGGAGTGGATCACCAGCCGTGATTGGTCTACCGGCATAACTTCTTGCCGGTAGACCAATTCTAACAGGAGCGCCAGCAACTACGCTGGCGCTAAAATTTCCTATCTTTGCGGCTTCATTAGCGGGAAACGAATGACGCTGTTCTTTCACCAACTCGACGAACTGGATGCCGTGGCCCACCGGTTGCTGGCCGAGGGCCGTTCCCGGACGGTGTGGCTGTTCCAGGGCGACATGGGCGTGGGCAAGACCACACTGATTAAAGCCCTGTGTCGGGCACTTGGCGTAGTCAGCATGGTGCAAAGCCCCACATTTTCTATCGTTAATGAGTACGTAACCCACGAGGGTAAGCCAGTCTATCATTTCGACTGTTACCGGCTGCGCAACGAGGCCGAAGCGCTGGATATCGGCATTGAGGAATATTTTGACTCAGGCAATTATTGTTTTATCGAATGGCCGGAACGTATTTCTCTATTGTGGCCCGCCCTGTATTACCTGATTCGCCTTACCATCGGACCGGACGATAGGCGAAGGGTAGAAACGGAATTAATCAGTTAATGTTGGTTGATCAGGTCTTACGCGTTTGGAAAGTGCTGCTTTCGAAGGCATCAAAAATAAAAACTCGCCCATACATAAAAACGTGATTTTTGCATGACCGGATTTGAGCAGTTGGCCAAGCAGACGGCCCTATACCCCAAAGAAGCGCCGTTGGCGGTGAAAACTAACCGGAACAGCCTGCTGATTGGTCTGCCCAAAGAAGTGTCGCTTCAGGAAAACCGCATTGCCCTCACCCCCGAGGCTGTGGCCATTCTGGTGCGCAACGGCCATAACGTAACGGTAGAGAAAGGTGCGGGCGAAAAAGCTAAATTCCCGGATGATGAATACAGCGAAGCCGGTGCCCAGATTGCCCTCTCGCCCGAAGAGGTTTACGAAGCCAACCTGATTCTGAAGGTAGAACCCCTTATTGATGGCGAGTTTGATCTGGTCAAACCCGGAAGCACCGTCATCTCGGCACTTAACCTGCCCGCGCACGAACGGAGTTACTTCGAGAAAATCAACGAAAAAAATTTAACCACGTTTGGTTACGAATACATTGAGGATCAGGGGGGCGGTATGCCCATTATCCGTTCCATGAGTGAGATCGCGGGCAGCACCGTCATGCTCATTGCGGGCGAATACCTGACCAATGCCGATAACGGGCGGGGCATTATCCTGGGGGGTATAACGGGAGTGCCACCCACGAAAATCGTGATGCTTGGCGCAGGCACCGTAACCGAATATGCCGTTCGTACCTGCCTCGGTATGGGTGCCGATGTGAAGGTGTTCGATAAGCACCTCTACAAGCTTCAGCGGCTTAAATACGCCGTCGGGCAGCACGTGTATACCTCAATCATCGACTCCGATACGCTGGCCGAAGCCATTCAGCGGGCCGATGTCGTAATTGGAGCCATGCGGGCCGAAGACGGCCTTAGCCCCGTTGTGGTGACGGAGGAGATGGTGGGCCGCATGAAACCAGACTCAGTTATCATCGACGTGTCCATTGACCAGGGCGGCAACTTCGAGACCTCCCGTATGACTACCCACAAGCACCCCACCTTTAAGCACATGGGGGTTATTCATTACTGCGTGCCCAACATCGCGGCCCGCGTAGCCTACACGGCCAGCCTGGCCCTGAGCAATATTTTCCTGCCGTTTCTGCTGGAAACGGGCACCACAGGCGGCATCGAGCAGATGATGTATGCGAACCGCTGGTTCATGAAAGGTGTTTATGCCCACAAGGGAACGCTGACCAACGCCTACATCGCCCGCAAGTTCAACCTGCGCTTTAAAGATTTGGACCTGTTGCTGGCCGCCCGGTTTTAGCCATAAACAGTATGGGCGAACAGCCATCAGGAA
>DATHAW010000753.1:0-2128 GCA_035296465.1 Spirosoma sp. | reverse complement strand
TCGATGAAGAAAGGCCGCTACTCTTCCACCTGCTTGATCATGTTGATGGCATCGATGGGCTGCACCCGCTCATGGATATCGTGCAGCAGTTCGACCTCATCGCCACACTGTTTGCGCACCACCTCAAACATCTTGGGAACCGATTTCAGGTACAGCCGCTCGTTCATGTAGTTGTCAGCGCTGCCCCCAAAACCGGCCGTTTTAAAATCAGGCTGGTCGGCGGTGGCGCCTACAGCACCGTAACCACCCTGCTGAATGCGAATGTACTTAAAGCCATCGGCCATGAATTTCTTGACACTGTCGGCGGCCGCTTCGGGCGTGTTGCCGCCGGCGTGGGTGTAGCAGGGAATGGCGAAGCGCACTTTACCCCCCAGCAGCTGGTAGACCGGCATGTTGGCCCGTTTGCCTTTGATGTCCCACAGGGCCTCATCCAAACCGCTCAGGGCATTGTTGAGCACGGGGCCGTTTCGCCAGTAGGAACTGACGTAGGCCGCCTGCCACATGTCTTCGATGTTGTCGACGTCTTTGCCCACGCAGAAATCGTTGAGGTAGGAGTTGATAGCGGCCACCACGGCTACGGCCCGTTGGGTGAAGGTCGCACAGCCAAGCCCGTATAGTCCCGGTTCGGTGGTTTCTACTTTCACCACAATCAGGTTGGACCCCTGGGGAGCGGTGGCAATGGCCCGTACGCTTTTGATTTTAACCGGGGCCATGCCTTTGGCGTACGCCGGAGTGCCGGCCTGCTCGCGGGCTTCGGCGGTGGAGATGCCGCCAAATAGGCCAAGCACGCCGGCCGAAGAGCCAAAACCCAGCATTTTTAACGTGTCGCGACGACTCTGATCGAGTTTATTCATGAGCAAAAGAAAAAAGGTTTAGTACCGATTTGTGGCGTAGCTATAAAGCCACTACTGAATTAATCTACTTTTTGTCCCACCAGACCCGCGTGTCCAGATTGTTGGGTCCCTGCCGCGTGATGGCCTCGTTCAGACTGCCCGAATTCACGACAATCTCGCTGTCGGGGTAGGGCAGCCGGCGGATGAAATCGCCCTGCACCTCGGAACCGGGATACGGGTTCTTGGTCAGGGCCGGAAAGCCACTACGCCGGAAATTGGCCCAGGCCTCTGTGCCGTCTAAAAACGACGCCACCCAGTACTGCGTGTTGATCTGTTCCAGTGCCTTGCTTGTATCGAACGGCTGGCTGTCCAGATAGGCTTTGATGGTGGCTTCGGGAATGACCGCGGCTGGTCCATACGATGCCATTTGCTCCAGATTAGCCCGGACACCCCGCGTGTAATAATCAGCTGCCGACCCCGACACCCATCCACGCACGGCAGCTTCGGCCAGCAGCAGCTGCGTCTGGGCGTAGGTAATGTGAAATTCGGGTGCGTCCAGCTTCAGCACGGTGTTCAGGTTCACCTGCGAAAAATCCCACAGACTGGCCACACCGTTCTGGGCCAGCACCGACGTGATGGTGACGTCGTTGTAGCCCATTGGCATCCCAATCTGCACTTTGGGGTCCGATGTTGCCCGCGCGGTTGTTTGCTCCTGACCACCTTTAGCCCCCACGTAGCGCACCGCAAAAACCGGCAGGCGGGGGTCGTTATTGGCTTTCAAGTAATTTACAAAGGGGGCCGCGAGGTAGAAATTGGTTTTTTCGCGCGCGCCCAGGTGATTGGCAATGTGATTATTCCAGATGGCCGTGTGCCGAAGAACGGAGTTATCGGCGTTGGATTGAAATACCCCGCCCGACACGGCTTTTTTCACGTAAGCCTCCGCCGTTGCCGGGTCGACTTTGGTATGGCGCATGGCCGCCCGTAGCATCAACGAGTAGCCTAGTTTTTTCCACTTCGCCACATCGCCCCCGTACAGAATATCGGTCGTTATCGCGGCCTGCGTGGTGGTTAGGGCGGCCGATGCTTCCTCCAATTCCTTGAGAATATCCTTGTAAATCACCTGCTGCGGATCGTATTTGGGCGTGATAATTTCCGTGGTGTACCCTTGTCCGGCTTCAAAATACGGTACGTCGCCGTAGGTATCGGTCAGGATCATGAAGACATAGGCTTTCCAGATGCGGGCCGCGTTGTAGGTATTCACCTGGAGCGGGTCGGTCTTGCTTTGCTCCAGTACC
>DATHAW010000752.1:0-3779 GCA_035296465.1 Spirosoma sp. | reverse complement strand
GTTCGGCCTTGGCCATGCGTGTTTTAGAATCAGACACCCCGGCAACTTCAAGACCTTTGTCCGTCTCAGCGTTCGACTTAAGCTCTTTGGCTTTGGCCATTTTCTTCTCGGCCTTCATTTCTTTCCTGGCTCCCTTTACTTCCTGGACAGCCTGCGCAAATCCGGCCTGTGCGACCAAAGATAAGGCGCACGAAGCAGCAATGATTAACTTTTTCATATGTTTAAAAAAGTGTAGTGAAAGAGCCTGCCTGCCAACAGGCATTCTATAAAATAGTCAAACGTATATTGGTCGATTATTGTTTTATTCTAACTTAATAATAATATAAGTCTATTCTACACATAGGTATATAGGGTTTTGTTCTAGCCAGCTTCCATTAAGACCCCTGATTATTGCCCTCCGCATTATAAAAACATCCTGGTCTTACTAATCTCTTAACCAACCCTTGCATAGTGTCTATTCCCTTATATTCTTATCATTCGTCACAAAAACGGATGTTAAGTGCTTAGAACAGGCAAAAGTCTGCAACACACTACCATAATATGTATAAACGTGTTGAAAGCTTTTGTCTGTCAAGTAGTTATCCAGCAGTTAATTAATGCCTTCAGCCTTCAGATACAGGTCTAAGTATGTAGTGTACTGTTGATACAATAACAGGGAACTCACCTGATTATAAGCAACACCATGCGCACCGGGTGGGTAAATGCGGAGGTCAGCATCCTTACCGGCATCCTCCAGGGCGTTCATAAGCTGGAAGGTATTGCGAACGTGAACGTTCTCATCCATCGTGGAGTGCGCGATAAACATCTTACCGGCAAGGTTTTTGGCATACGTCGTCACGGCACTGGCTGCGTATTTCGCATCATTTTCGGGCAGCAGACCCATGTACCGTTCTGTGTAGATGGAGTCGTAGAGCCGCCAGTCTGTAACGGGAGCGCCAACGAGCGACACCTTAAAGACACCCGGATGGGTTAGCATGGTATAACTGCTCATGTAGCCGCCGTAGCTGTGACCCCGGATGGCCATGCGGCCGGCATCGACCCACGGCTGAGTAGCCAAATACCGGGCCGTTTCGGCAAAATCCAGGCTCTCGAACTTACCCAGTTGCTCATACACCACTTTCTCAAAAGCCCGGCCGTAGCCGCCACTGCCCCGGTTATTAACCCCCACCACAATATAGCCCGCCTGAGCCAGCCATTGGTGCCAGCCCGTTGTGGCCCATTCGTTATACACAGACTGGGCACCCGGCCCTCCATAAATATCCAGGATGACCGGGTACTTACGGGTAGGATCGAAATCGAGCGGCTTAATCAGTGAAATGTCGATTTTCTGGCCGTCCGACGTCCTGAAGCTGCTCAGTTCTTTGGGCGCGTAGGCATGACTGGCCACGTAGTCGGTCACGCTGGCGTTGGTTTCGAGCGCTTTGATGAGTTTGCCCTTCGTGTCGCGCAACTCAACCTGGGTGGGCGTCTGCACGTTCGAGTATTTATCAATGAAAAACTGGCCATTTGGCGACATATTGATAGTATGGCGGCCAGCCACCGTCGTCAGCCGACGCTTGTTTTTGCCGTCGAGGTCAGCCACGAACAGATGCCGTTCCAGGGGCGATACTTCGGTAGAGGTGAAATACGCTTTCCCCACTTTTGGGTCGATGTGGTGGACGTAGGTCACTTCCCACGATCCACTGGTGACTGCGTTGAGCAGTTTGCCCGAATAGTCGTACCGGTATAGATGCGCAAAACCGTCGCGGTCCGACACCCAGTAAAACTCTTTGGTATCGATTGGGAAGTATATCAGGTGGTTAATTCCGGCGAAGAAATCGAACACATCCACCCACGTAGTGGATGTTTCTTCCATAATCTGCTTTGCATTGCCGGTACGTCCATCCGCCATGAACAGCCGTAGGTGGTTTTGTTTGCGGTTGAGGTGCATGAGTGCAAGCTGACCCAACTGCGACGTCCAGTAGATGCGCGGAATGTAACCATCCCCCAGATCAACCTTCATCCATTCCTTCTTTCGATTGGCTAATTCAATTACGCCAATGCGAACGGTCGGATTCTTGTCGCCGACCCGCGGATAAGGCAAGGAGTCGTATTTCTCGTCGAACCCTTTATAATCCGTCAGCTTATAAATAGGCACCTGCCGCTCGTCGGATTGCCAGAAGGCAATGAATTTACTATCGGGCGACCACTCCCAGGCTTGTGCCAGCCCAAATTCTTCTTCATAAGCCCAGCCGAAGCGGCCATTATAAAAGGCTGGTTTAGCGTCGTCGGTAAGCTGGGTTTCGCGCTGGGTACTAAAGTCGAACAGAAACAGATCCCCACCCCGCTCGTAGCCAATTTTTTGACCATCGGGTGCCAGCTCGGCCGTTTGTGCATCCTTAGCTACGAGCTTCAGGCTTTTGTCAGCCACCGAATAGACGTAGTAATCGGACACGCCCGAGCGCCGGTAAACCGGCCGAAAGTTGGTCTGAAACAGGATGTTCCGGGAGTCTTTCGACCACTGAAAGGAGCCGTAAGTGAAGGGCTTGTCGGTGCCGGGAAATTTGAACTGGCTACCATCGAACACGACGGTTTCTACCCGGTCTTTCGGCGATACGGTTTTAATAATCTGCTTACCGTCGATGTAGGAGAATTTATTGCCGCCTTCGATCCAATTGACGCTGCGTGGACCCGCCGAGCCACTGAGCTGCCCGGTAGCCGCCAGGGCCTGCTGGAGCGTAGTGTAGCGCTGTCTGGTTTGGGCCGTGGCCGATTGCAGACCCACACTGTATGCAATGAAAACGGTCAGGCTAAACAGCCATCCCAACAAAATAGATTTTGTCATAAAATCGTGAGCGTATTGACGAATCAAAGGTATGATAAATAGGCATCTGCCGGTTCAGAGGACAGTGCTGGCATGGGTGTACTCACCGGGTGCTCAGCACGTATGGTCAGATAGCGCAGATAGCGGGTAATTGGAGTAACCCCATCAGACAGAACTGCCCGCTCATCACTGACCTACGGGACCGTCGGCGGGTTAGGGATGTTCGGTTATTGGATTGGGTATACTAGCAGCAGGGCTGAATTCCCCATCCATCAACTCATAAGGCCGGATGTTTTTTATGCCATTCGGTAGCGTCCTGATAGGCTTTTGCTACGGCCAGCACTTTTCCCTCCTCGAACAACTGGCCCATAAACGTAATGCTCGTGGGTAGGTTCTCCTTCGTGAATCCGTTAGGCAGCACCACACACGGGTGGCCCGTCAGGTTCGTGAGTGTTAGGTTTCCACCGGCATAGGCCGGGCTGATATACACGTCCAGTTTGGCATTTTTAAGTTGAGTCGCCATCTCATTAATGAGTCTAGTTCGGGCCCGGTTTGCCTGAATATATTCGACTGCCGGGACGAATCGTGCCGACCGAAAGGCATTAGGCCAGGCGTTTTTCCCCTGCCGTACCATTAGGTCATCGCGCCCTGAACGGGTTAACTCATCGAACGACGCAGCGGCTTCAACAGTCAACAGGAACGAAATGCGGCCAGGGGAAACACTCGTTGGCAAATCAAACGGCACTAGTTCTGCGCCTAATTTACGTAATGTCTGAAGCGTGAGGGAGTCATTTCCCCGATTAGCATAATTGCTTTCGAACCCCTTTTTGACATACCCAATTCTGTGTCCTTTCAGGCTGGTAAGCGGTACATATCTGAAAGGCGCAGCTATAACCGTAGGATCATTGCCATCGGGACCGTAAATGGCATTAAACACCAGCGCACAATCTTCAACCGATCGGGTAATCGGTCCAAT
>DATHAW010000751.1:0-8825 GCA_035296465.1 Spirosoma sp. | reverse complement strand
GCTGGAACAGCAGATACCGCTGCCGGGCGTCGAGCATGACGATTTCGACCTCGCGCTGTTCTTTAGCGACGTAGTACCGTTCGGCGAGCCGACGGGCCAGCCGCTCCGCGTCGGGATAGGTGTCGTAGAGGGCGGTCAGGGCTGCGTAGGGAGCGGTCATAAGCGAGACATCGGTTAGGGTTTGCAGATTGATCTGATTCGGCTCTCCGGTAATGAGCGAGGCATAGGCGCCTACAAACGTGATCGGGGTAAACAGCGTTTTGTTGTACTCTTCGCCCTCGGCATTCCGAAAAAATGCCCGTACCACCCCCTCGGTCAGCATCCCGATTTGCGTTTCAACGCGCCCCGCCTTGGCGATGAACGTACCTTTGGGCAAGGCAGCGGGTTTAAACAGCGCCAACACCGCCACCAGCGCATCGGGGCTAAGGGGTGAAATGGTATTGAGGTACGTTTCGACAGCGTTCATGGACCGTGGGAGCCGCCGAAGCGGGAGTTTTTAAACAAAAAGCTCAAGTCGGCCCGGTGTTACCGTCCGTTCCGCATGATGCGGTCAGCGAGGGCGGGGCTGATGCGCTGCACCAATCGCAGCAGCTTCACCTTGCCGATGTTTATTTCGAATCGGTCGCG
The DNA here is from genome assembly GCA_035296465.1 of Spirosoma sp. GTDB lineage: Bacteria > Bacteroidota > Bacteroidia > Cytophagales > Spirosomataceae > Spirosoma. The sequence goes on along the minus strand of DATHAW010000751.1, from coordinate 8,198 downwards.
GGCGAAGCCGTCGATGAACTCCCCGGCCAGCGCGTCGGGCGAGAGTTTGTGGCGGCCCCGCCCCTGGGTCATTTCCGTCTCGACGAGCGGGGGAATGATTTCGAACACCTTCACATTCTGCAACTGGTAGCGCAGGGCTTTAGTGAAGATGTGCAGCCCGGCTTTGGTGCCGCAATAGACCGGTGCCTGCTGCTTGGGTACCAGCCCCAGCCCCGACGAGACGTTGATGATGGCCGCATTAGGGTTCACTTTCAGCAGGGGAAGCAGCAAGGCAATCAGCCGAATGGGAGCCAGCAGGTTGGTGCTGATTTCGTAGTCGATGCGGGCCAGCAGATGGGGTTCGTCAGGGAAGTCGTAGTTGTACTGAACGCCCGCATTGTTGACGAGGATGTTTAGGTCGGAGTGGTGCTGCTCAATGAACAGAATCAGCCGGTCGAGTTCGGTGGTCTGGCTGATGTCGCAGGCAAAGGGGATGACGCGATCGTGTTGGTGGGCCATCGCCCGGAGCCGCTCGTCGTTTCGCCCAACAGCGAGCACGTGGTTGTCGAGGGCCAGAAACCGCTCGGCGAGGGCACGGCCAATGCCGGAAGTCGCGCCGGTGATGAGTATTTTATTGCCAGTGAGGTTCATGCAGGTGCTTGAGAAATAACCCTCAAAGGTCTAGCAGTGGGCCAGGCGGGGCATTTACATAGGTTGATAAATGTGGGATCTACCTCGGTGTCCGAAGCTGAATGGCTGCCTGATTAACCGCCTGAAAATCTATGTCTTGTCTTAAATTATTCGGACGTTTAATAGAACGATAGATAACAGGGTAGGAGGGAAGTGGCCGAAAACAGGCCTTTTTGGTGTTCAATAAAACCGTTCAGTTTGATGGTGCACGATTTTGCCATGTTCTAAGCTTTTTCTGAAAGCTTTTACCTTGTGGCCTTTAGTCTCCCTCATCAGATAATACCACCTTAATTACCGTAAAGAATAATTTGGGGCCTGTTGTTTGCTCAAACAATCACTGTAAACTCAGGCAATGATTGCAAATGTGCCAAATGGCGGTTACCGTAGTGACAGCAAACAGAAAGGCAATGGAATTAAGTGCACATACAGAATGGACAACTGATGGGTTTGCCATTGTTGAGCAGACCAGGGCGGGCTTGAGCCGGGCCAAAGCCGATGAGGTGGCCCGACCCGTCGGGCTGACCGACAAAGAGATGGCCCGCCTGACGGGCATTGGCCTGCCGGATCTGGCGACTCTTCAGAATGGCAGCGGCATTCAGGTTTGCTGGGGATCCCAATTAAGCGCCCTGCGCGTACACCGCCGATAAGCTCCCGCTCGTACTGAGCTATGGTGGCCATGACCCCGATGGTGAGCGTGTTGGCTTCGGGCATGTCGGCACACGCACACACGAATTCAATGCCCGAATCCCTCAAGGTAAAAATAAACGCCACATTGCGGGTTAACCGATCGAGCTTGGCAATTAACAGGATGGCACTATGCTGTTTACAATAAGCGATGGCGGCCAGTAACTGGGGACGGTCATTCTTCTTGCCCGATTCGATGTCGGTAAACTCACCCACCAGTAACGCCAGATTGCCTACGTAGGCATTGACGGCCGAGCGTTGGTCCTCCAACCCAGGTCACCTCGTCCCTGCATTTGGGTCGACACCCGAAAGTAGACTACGTAGGATCGTTATATAATTTGAGTAGGTTTTTTAGGTGTTGAAGGTGTTCCACGGGGGCAAGATAGGCAAGAAGTGATTGATTTAACCTCTAACAAACACATGTTTAATAGATATTAAACTCTATGTATAAGATAATCCAGCTAGCAACACCCATTAGAAGGATAGAAAATTTGATTGGCCAGGGGGCGGTGATAGGGGCAGAATAAAATTAGCGGCTTAGCTATTGTCAGGCATGCGCAAGTGGGACACGGATTAAGTGAAAAATATGGGGTTTCAAGGGTTGAAAATGCCGGTTTGCGCGGGTCGCAGCCTCGAGGGTTGACCTGCGCGCTTATGTTTGCCCTAAATAAACAAGCCCATGAAAGCCTTAGTTTTCCTCGCCACACTCTGTATCGCCACCACCACATTCGCCCAGCAGACCACCGAGTTGGAGCCCGGCAAGCCGCAGGCTTTCAACGGTATCGAGTTTGGGTATGAAATCCGCAATCAGCAGACCAAAGCGGTAAAAGATGAAAGTTACAGCCGCTATGAAATCACGGCATACGTGTCCAACAAGAGCGGTTGCACGAAAATTATGTTTCCCCGGCAAACCCTTTTGGGGGAAGAGCGGCAAAACCAACTGGCCCAATTCGATTGCCTCAACGCCACCGGCAAGCGCCTGACCAGCAAGGGAACCTTGCTCGCAGCCCGACTTTTTGTGGTACCTTACCGGCAATCGGTGAAAAACCAGGAGGGCAAGCTGGTTACTACCACGACGAATGTCGAAGCGGGTCACATGCTGCGCAACGGTGAAACGGTGACGGGCAATTTTATTGTCATCGTGCCTGAAGGCGAGCGGCCCCGGGTGCAGGTGCGAGTGCGCGAGATGGTCGAAGCCTTTTAATTTTTCTGCCTACTTCGCCTTACGCTTGCCCTCACAAACACAGGGCTCGCGGAGTGGTCTACCGGGGAGGTCTGAACAACCGTGGTCGGGAATTGGATTCTGCTTGGTACCACAACTGCAGTTGTGAGACAGCGGTCGAACGATTCGTTTATGGTTAGCTTGATCGGATTCGTCCCGGTCATGCTGGCATTCACCCTCATACTAAATCGTAAGCCAGCAGGAATACCCCCTGTCGGATGTATCGCAACGGCGCACACTCGCTCGTCATCCTCTTTGGCCGTTTTGCTGGGCTTAACCAGCAAGGGGCCATAACACCGTCAAGCAACTGGCATGGCCGTTCGTCAAAACAAAGGCGCGCCCGCCGACATTGAACAGCTTGACCCTATACCGACAGAACGTTTCCATTTTGGCTAAATATTCGCCGTCTATCTGCCCAGTACACCACTGCTTCTTAAGCCAGGGCCTGACGGGGCCTCCCGGCGGCTTACTTTTTTTAAGGCCAGCTGCTCCGATTCCTCATCGATGTGAATGTCAAGTTTTACTAACCGCTCATTGATCAAGGCCGCTGTCCACTGTGTTCGCCCGCAGGGGCCTCACTACAGGCGATTTGAGTGATGTTGGCGTCGACCTGCTGGGTCACTTTACGAGGTTGGCCGAATCGGGCTTTCTAGTTGAAGGCTCGTTGTAAGCCCTAGTCTCGATAACGTCTACGCAAGTTATTGACCGTCGCCACACTGATGCCTAACAAACTACTGATCTGCTCGGGGTGTTGGCCCTGATGCGAAAACTGCAAGGCTCGGACTTGATTTAGTTTACGAACCAATTCTTCGTCTTTAGTGACTAACTAGTTAAGTGTTATTAAGTCAGCTTCTGACAGGACGAACGGTATAGCGATTTGGCCCATGCCACAAAGCTACTCATATCGCACTAATCTCTACTTTGGAGAAGTACTAGTTCTGTACGAATGGCCAATAGTTTTAATAAACTATCACTTACGGTTTTTCTTTTTGTCCGACTTGGTCAAAATTTTTTGCCACGTTTGCAATAAAACCTGCCAATAACCACCGCCAACCTTAATCAATCGAAAGGAAGACCCGCCCATGTCTGGGGTACGGTTAATCCAGGAAATGGGAATTTCCTTTACGGAGTAGCCCATCAGAAGTGGTTGAAGGCCGGTTTCAGCATTCACGGCAAAGCCTGGCTGCGAAAGGGTAAGGTTGTCGACTACGTCCCGCCGGATAAGTTTCAAGTTATTTGTTAAGTCACGAACGGGGCGCCGTAATATAATTCTGGCTAGTAAGTGAAAGCCACGATTGGCCAGGATCTTAAGAAAAGGATAGTTGAGCAGCACACTATGGCGGGAAAAGCGACTGCCAACAATAACGTCATAGTCTCCGGTAGCGGCTGCATCAAACAAGTCTCGAATTTCGGGCAGCAAGTGTTGAAAGTCGCAATCCATTGATAGAATATACTGACCGGTTGCCACTCGATACCCATCCGCTATGGCTCTGCCTACGCCCCCCGGGGGTGTTCGATAAAAGGGCTTGATCCGGTTATCTTCTTCAGCCAGTTTTTGCATAACCTCACGCGTACGATCCTGACTATTATCATCCACCGGAATAATCTCATGGATGTAGTCTCCGTATAATGATTTAAGACCAGTAATAAGCGGCTCAATATTCATTTCCTCATTGTAGCAGGGAATGACGACTGAAATAGCCCTCAGTAAGGTTTTGTGCTCACATAAGGATACTGCCGGAATCTTAACCAGCCGCGGAGGTTTTTGGGCGTGGATCAGGATGGAGCCAGCCAGGGTTTTAATGCCGGGCGCGTTTTCTAATAGAATAGACAGGTTCCGTAATACCCAAACCATACGGCGGCTAAGCGGAGCGTACACAAAGTCATTACAAATGGCAAAGACCCGGATAAACCCAATCTCAGAAATCAATTCGTATAACTCAGATCTGTTTAAGAGATTTCGAGGGTCCTTATGGCCGGTTAGCTCTTTAAGAAACCGACGAAACTGGAGTACGATGTTCCACGGATTGCTTTCAAAAAATAAAATTTGCCCTCCCGGTTTTAGTAGTTCGTGGACGTTCTGTAATACCCAGGCGGAATTGCGCTTGTCCAGCAGGTCCATTGCCACAATATAATCAAACTGCCGTTCTTTCAGTGGTCCGGGAACGGACGTACTGGAAAGGTATTCTATATCAGCCGGTAGATTAGAAGGCCGTAGATAGGCATCAAACGTAATGGCGGTTATTGGATTTTCGCCACGGGATACTTCGTGCAGACGTTGAGTAAAGAGGCCCTTACCACATCCTAATTCCAGAATAGTCTGGCCGGGTACAAGATGGACTATATGCCGTAGCGTTTGAGCACGCCATAAAAGTCGTTCATTCAGAATGGGGTCGCGCTGCTGCCAGTACTGATCCCGGTATTTCTCCCGAAGCCCCAGCACTTTCGTGTCTGCTTTATTTTGATCATTTGCAACAGCGTGGCTAATCATGCAGATAAAGATTTACTCATTCCAAATGAAGCTGTCCTGATGTACTCACTTAGCTTCTACTAAAGTTATTATCCAGTAAGAATACATTTCGCCCAGAAAAGTTACCTTGTACTTAGGGTCTGATAAAATAACCCGGCTGAACCATTGGGGGGACTGAAGATTTCCTACGGTTGGTTCACCCGATGCCTTTTTGGCATAATTTTTAAAGTCCAGTACTAAAAAGCGTTTGGTATCCTTGAGGAAATCTTTACTTTGAATAATCTGGTTTTTAAAATAATTAGGGTAACGGCGATTAAGCGCTTGTAAGTGTTTGTATTCCTGGGGAGGAAACATACCGCTTGCTTTATCTACGGCACTTGGCCAGTCCAGAACGAAACGATACCTATCCCGTTGGGGCGAATAGTGCATTCGTTTTAAGAAGTCATTTGATTTGGTAACCACCATGGGCAGCGATTCATACCCATAAAGCTTATCTTCGTCCCCCGGCAACCCCTCCTTATTTTTTCTTACAGCGTAATAAATTGGAAGATTTAACAATTCTAGGGCTATACAGATAAATACAATGCTGTAGACTGTTGATAGGCGTGAATGAGATAAACCTAGCTTATTTGGCAAACTAGACTTTTTAATAAATTGACCAAAATACGTCGTTAAGTAGGCCCCTATAATTGTCCAGCTTAAGAGTATAGGCATCAAATACCGGTCCATAAAAACAGGCTTTATGACATAAGAGATGCACCATACGAGCGGAGGCATAACCATAAATGCACCAGCCAGAAACATCAGGGGGATGCTATTTTCTTTCCCATGATAAGTGCCTTGTCGTATCTGGCCTGAACGAGCGTTTTTTATCAAAGAACGGATGAAAAGCCAGCCAGCCAGGCCAAGAACGGAAACAAGTAAGGTGAGCTTCAGCCAGGTCCAGTGGGTAACCGGGAAAGGCGTGTCCCATTGCCGTTGGCTATATTCAAAAAGGGTAAGCGTATCGACCAGATCGCGCCAACTGGGTAGATAAATCCAGGTTCGGGGATTGCCGGCGTCAATCTGAATAAGAAACGCCGGTAGGTAAAGCAGAAAGGAAAGCCACCCAACCACAATAGACAGGTAAACTTTAGGCCTGAACCGGTTAAAATACCAGTCGGTTGCTATAAACGATGCCAGGACAGCCCCACTAAAAAACAACCCGTGAAGATGGGTTTGGATAAACAAAGCATGAATTACCGCATTGGCAATTAGTAACTTAGTGCCAGGATTTGCCTTTTTATTGATAGTATCGTATAATAACAACCCTATTGCACATACCGTCATGTATAGACCGTACATCCGGGCCTCCGAATTTTGATACAAGACGAGTGTGGAGGCACAATATGGGACTAAAACGCCAATAGACGTTGCCACAAACGAAAAAGTCCGGCGTAATATAGTCCAGGTTATCCAACAGGACAGGGCAAATCCAATGGAGGAAAACAAACGTAGCGATAGCTCTGAAGCACTAAACAGTTTGGCCCACAGCCAGCCAAGAACAAAATACAGAGGGGGGGTATTATTTATTTTATCATTGAACGACCCCCACATTTGACTAAACGTATCCTCCGAAAGCAGGTAATAGGAATAAAGCTCATCGTTCCAATAATACTTCTTTGAGGATACCAAGATGCACGAAATAATCAAGACAATCGTGATAAAGGCTGGAATTAGGTATTCCCATTTTTCTGGTTTACTATGACGGTCACCAATAGTAGGTTTATTTAAAGGAATATTTTCCGATTGCATCTGGTCGGTAGAATAACTATGGCTTACTTAATCAAATGATGTAGAAATGTACGATTATGTAAACTATACACTATTGTGGAGCATAAGAGGTAACTTTGGCTAATACATGGCTACCATGCAAATATATGGCTTTCCCTATAGATCGTGAATTATTTCGTAAGAAAGCTATTCTACGATTTCAGCGATCACTAACAACACTAGGGTCGAGATGAAAAATTAGTGCCATCGTATGCATTGGGAACACATCCAGTCTATTTAATATTAACAGGCCCGGGTATACAACTGGGAGTAACTTCTTCTTTTGTAATATGTACTTGTTTGCTGCTTACACCACCTGCCCAACCTCTGAAGCCATTAGACGGTCCAAGCCCAATTCCTCTTTCATCAAACAGGCCGATATCGAGAACATTATTAGTTAGTTCTGTTATAGTTGCCTGCATATTGAAAGCAGTTATGCCATCGGGAACGTTAGCCGCAATGTATAATATTGTCTTCCTTACTTCATCTTTTGTAAAATGACCCGTTATCAATGTGTCCGTTCTTCCTCTTTTGGTTTAAATAACTATCACACCCTTTGCAGCTCTTGAACGGCGGTCCGTAAACGATCGAACGCCAGCCGGGGTCACAGGTGTCGAGCCACTGCTCGGGCGTCGCCTTGTATTCGAAGCCGAGTCTGACGATGAGGTGCCGGGTGTAGTAATTGATGTCGCTGTGGGGCGTGGGGCCCATCATCAGCAGCACGCCCAGGGTCGATGCACCCAACGCCATCCACGGCCACGTCAGCCTGACGGAAGCCACGGAGCGCAAGGCAAGAAAGGCTGTCAACAGCCAGGCGTTCAGCACTCCGAGTTTCAGCCAGCGACCGACGTCGTTGGCGATGATAAGCATGAAGAGAACCGGTATCCACATGGCAAGCAGCACCGCCACGGGCTTTCTCCACAGCGGCAAGATCAGGGCATAGGCTGTGAGAATGAGCATGCAGAGTGCGGTCGTGATCGGCCATTTGGGATTGAGCGAGAAGTTGTGACACATCGCCGTTGCGACGGCGTTCTTGCCGCCGACTGCCATATAGATCGCGATGTCACGCCAAATCTGGTCCTTCGGTGCCGTCGGGAATGCCCGTACCATGTTGGCAGCCAGAACCGCGGCGGGTGTCGAGAAGGCGAACTGCAGGCCGACGATGGTCACGGCACCGGCGACCAGCCCAAGCACGAGGTCGAGCGCCGGGCGCCGGCCCAGCGTGCCCGTGCGCACGTCCTCATGAAAAACCGCGACCAAGAGTGGAGCCCCGAAGATGAAAGCTACCTCATGGGCGAGGATGCCGCCAAGGACCAGGAAGACAGCCAGCCATCGTCGGCT
>DATHAW010000750.1:0-1836 GCA_035296465.1 Spirosoma sp. | reverse complement strand
ATAATAGTTTCCGAACGTCCGGGATTAACGCTGCGAGGCCTTCGTACCCGTCCTAATCCCGTTCTTACGCAGGCTATACTCACCGCCGAGCTTGACCGTTCCGGTGAACCGCTCGACTGGACCGTTGGAATCTACGATCTTTCCGGCCGGCTGCTGAGTCAGCAAACCGGTCAGTGTTCCAATTGTCCGGCCATACTGGACATTGGCACATGGGACGGTCGGGCCGACGCTGGACAGCCGATGCCGAATGGTCTGTACCTCCTCAACATACAGGTACGTTCAGCCACGGACGGGTCTGTTGCCAGTGGGAGTGGCCGCATTGTATTAACTAAATGAATTGCCGGGTTAATTGAACCCACTTTTTTCTAATCCAACGTTTCCTTGTAATTTTGACCGCACACAACTGCTACGTACCACCTTCAGTTGCTGTCATTGACCAACCTTTTCGTATGAGGCACCATTTCTTTCGTGTTCTTCTCGGCGTTTGCAGTTTTGTTCCCCTCGTCGTTCTTGCCCAGTCATCCAATCCCACCACCCTAAACGGAACACAACTAAATGTTCCGACGTCGTCTGTTCCATTCCTGAACTTCACGCCCGATGCCCGGTCTGGTGCCCTGGGTGAGGCTGGTGTGGCGCTGGGAGATGCCGATGCAAACGCTATTTTCTGGAACCCGTCGAAACTGGTATTTGCCCGACAGGATAAAGGTGCATCGATTTCCTATACGCCCTGGCTGCGCGAATTAATTGGCGATATGTACTACACGTACCTGAGCGGCTACTCCAAAGTTGGGAAGAACTCGGTCGTTGGTGGTTCGTTGATGTATTTTGATCTGGGGACTGTCAACTTCACAACAGCTCAGGGCATAGCAGCCGGTACGTTTAATTCGCGCGAATACGCCGTGACGGCCACGTTTGCCCAGCGGCTTTCCCAAAATTTCTCACTGGGCGTCGACCTTAAATACTTAAACTCTAATCTGGCATCGGGGAGCAGCACACCAGGCCTGAAACCAGGGGCTACGGCTGCCGCCGACATCAGCGCGTTTTACCGCAACGAAGCCCGCGACAATGCTACGGGTAAGGGACTGGGCTGGGCTTTTGGCGGTATGATTTCCAACTTGGGCGGCCGGATTAACTACGGGGGTAATGAGCGCTATTTCATCCCAACGAACCTGCGTCTGGGAACCGGCATTACCTACTATGCCGATCAGTACAACAAGTTTAACTTCGTCGTGGACTTCAATAAACTAATGGTGCCTACGCCAAACATACAGTTGGTCAATGGCGTACGGATGGATGTCAATGCGGGTAAAAACTACTTCAGCTCCGTGTTTGGGTCGTTTGCCGATGCGCCGGGTGGTTTCAGTGAAGAATTAAAGGAGATTACGTTATCAACGGGTATTGAGTACTGGTATAACGATGTGTTTGCTGTTAGGGCTGGCTATTTTGGCGAGTCGAACGCCAAAGGCGGACGCCGATACATAACTACGGGGCTTGGTTTACGGTTGCAACAACGGTTTGGCGTCGATTTTTCGTACCTGTTGCCTATTCAGCAGGGCAGCCCTTTATCGCAGACCTTTCGCATTTCGCTGTTGCTCAACTTGAACGGAGCCAACCGGCTGCTCAACGATGATGTGTCCAGTTCCGAGGACAATTAAACCGTTGCTTTTAGTCTGTGTGTACGTATCTCCCGGTTATAATCCATGATTCGTTCTAACACCCACATATCAACTTGCAAATGGCATTTCGACTAGAAATGCCATTTTGTTTTCTGCCTTTTAAATAAAAAATGCGGTGTCTGGAAATTGCCGGATTTGTCCTCGGGTTTAACACCCAGCC
>DATHAW010000749.1:0-3798 GCA_035296465.1 Spirosoma sp. | reverse complement strand
TAGTTGAGCACACACTTAAGTCATACGGAAATCGTACCATCAAATATCCTTACCCCGTGGCGATCTCCTGCCACGCCACGGCTGGTGGCGGGATGGAATACCCCATGATTTCGTTCAATGGTGGTCGCCCTGAGGCTGATGGAACCTATACCGAAGCGGTAAAGTATGGTATGATTGGGGTTATCATCCACGAAGTTGGGCATAACTTCTTCCCTATGATAGTCAACTCCGATGAGCGGCAATGGACCTGGATGGATGAAGGGTTGAACACGTTCTGCCAGTATCTGGCCGAGAAAGAGTGGGATTTCAACTACCCCACCCGACGCGGAGAACCCCAGTTAATCGTCGATTACATGAAGTCTGATAAGGCCGTACTATCGCCAATTATGACTTCCTCCGACAATGTCATTAGCCTAGGGCCTAACGCCTACGCTAAACCGGCTACGGCACTGAACATCCTGCGCGAAACGGTGATGGGCCGCGAGCTGTTCGACTACGCTTTCAAAGAATATGCCCGCCGGTGGGCCTTCAAAAGCCCCGAACCCGCTGACTTCTTCCGCACCATGGAGGATGCTTCGGGTGTTGATCTGGACTGGTTCTGGAAGGGCTGGTTCTATGGGGTCGAGCCGGTCGATCAGGATTTAGTAGAGGTCGACTGGTTTCAGGTTGACGCAGGCAACCCCGAAGTGGCTAAGGCAGCCTCCCGCGCCGAGGCCAAACGCCGGGCTGGTACGATCAGCAAGCAACGCGATGCCGCCACCCAGGCACAGACGGTTGTGGCGCAGGATTCGACCATGAAAGACTTCTACAATAACTACGATCCGTATGCCGTCACAGACGCTGACAGAAAGAGATACCAGGACTATCTGGCAACGCTGACTGACGAAGAACGTAAAACCCTGGAAGCAAACGCAGGTACCAATTTTTATACGTTGTCGCTGAAGAATAAGGGTGGGCTACCGATGCCTGTTATTGTCAGGATGGAGTTTGAAGATGGTACAGACTCGGTAGCCCGTTTTCCGGCTGAAATTTGGCGGTTCAACGACGTAGCGGTCAAGAAAGTAATTGCAACACCGAAGAAAGTAACTCAGTGGACACTGGATCCTTTCTACGAGATTGCTGATATCGACACTGAGAATAACTCATTTCCACGCATGGCTCAACCCACACGCTTTCAACTGTTCAGGCAACAACAGCGTGGAGCCGGTAGTCAGCCTAATCCAATGCAGCAACAGCGTCGGTCCGTTCAGCCACCCGCTACGCAGGGCAGTGGAAAAAACTAGGTTATCAACAAATGGATAATGTACAAGCATAGGGCTAAAGAATTTCGGTTGCTCTGACATTGTACATTATCCATTATCCATTACTTTTGTAAACCATTCGGGATGTAGCGCAGTCCGGTAGCGTGCTTGCATGGGGTGCAAGAGGTCGTGGGTTCGAATCCCGCCTTCCCGACTAAACGAAAGCAAAAACCGCCTAAAACTATGTTTTAGGCGGTTTTTGCTTTTGTACCCGTTGCGATTCTTCGCTGATACAATGGGTTGTTTAGCCCGGAGTTTGTACACCTATGTTACTGAAAACAGGGTTAGCTACGTACCTAGAATATGTGGTATCTTATGGCAAAATCCTTAAGTGAAGGCCAATTTTCAGCTTTCCTAAATACATTGGACTTTGAAGAAGCAGGCTTTTCGATTAGCGTCTGCTCGGGTGATATGGATTGGTGTAGGTCGAATTTTACCAGATAAAAAGAATTTTTTTAACCCTTTTATCTTAGGGTTTCGTATAATCACAATTTATTAACTCGCCCCGGCTCACGAACATTGGCACCCGTGCGTTTCTGCAACTCATCGCCCAGATCAAGCCTGGCTTCCTCAGCCAACTTTTCCAATTTGGTCACTACATCAGGATACTGTTCATGAACATCATACCGTTCGCCGGGGTCACGCCGTAAATCATAGAGAGCGGCCGGAAAGCCATGATTTTCTGTGCTGGCCCCCGGCTGACCACCCTGCCCCGGCAGGAAGCCTTCATACGTACGGCCGGGGTGGGCAAACACGAGTTTCCAGTCGCCCTGTCGCACGGCCTCCAGGCTGTTTTTCCGGTAATAGTAGTAAAAATTGGTGCGGGGCGTTACGGCATTGTCACCCTTTAGTAAGGCGGTCCAATCTACGCCGTCAATTCGTTGTTTGGGTAATTTTGCGCCACAGAGTCTGGCTACCGTGGGCAGAATGTCCATCGTTGTCAGCAACTTGTTGCTCACCCGTCCCGCCGGAACCACGCCCGGCCAGCGGACTACGCACGGAACGCGGTTGCCACCTTCAAAAGTCGTTCCCTTCCCCTCCCGGAAACCACCCGCCGAGCCAGCGTGGTCGCCATAGTTAAGCCAGGGGCCGTTGTCACTGGTAAAGATAACCAGCGTGTTTTTATCCAATCCCTGCTGCTTCAGTTCATCCAGGACCTGCCCAACTGACCAGTCCAGTTCCGTGAGCACATCGCCGAAAATACCCCTTCCGGTTTTTCCCCTGAACCGAGCCGAGGTGGCCAGCGGTACGTGCGGCAACGGATGCGGTACGTACAAAAAGAACGGCTTCTGCTTATGCCGCTTAATAAACGAAACAGCCCGCCCGGTGATGGTAGCGCTAATTTGCCCGGCATCGGCTAAATTCCTGATTTCCTGCTTCGGTTCATTGCCTTCGATCCAGCGCAGGGGTGGGTAGTTCGCTTTAGCCTGATTGGGGTGCAGCGGCCACATATCGTGCGAATACGGTACGCCATAGTATTCATCAAAACCTTGCTGTAAAGGCAGGAACTGCCCACTATCACCCAGGTGCCATTTGCCAAAAATCCCCGTTGCGTAGCCGCGTTCTTTCAGCAACTCGGCCAGGGTTTCTTCGTTCGGGTTCAAACCAATGGGTGACCCCGGTCCTATTGCGCCGGAAATACCCAGCCGGTTAGGGTAGCAGCCCGTCAGCAGGGCCGCCCGCGACGCGGTACAGACGGCCTGAGCGGCCAGGAAGTTGGTGAAGCGGGTGCCTTCGGCGGCCATGCGGTCCAGATTCGGGGTGGTGTAATCCAACGCGCCCGTACAGGATAGATCGCCGTAACCCAGATCATCTATAAAAAACAGGACAACGTTTGGCGGGCGCGTGGCAATCGGTTTAGCCATCCGGGCGCCAATCAACAGGGCGACCCCTACCAACGTAACAGCAGCAATCAGAAGACCAGTCGAACGTTTATAGAAAAATTCCATCAGAGACGCTTTTAAAAGAGATAAAATCTGTTTGTTCAGACCATTCCGACATCATTCGTTGTTTCGGTCCACAAAATGTATGCATAGAAGTCTTGTGATAAAACAAACACCGTTGACCCGTACCCGCCTGACGTCTGCCAGCCAGCATTCCGGCTAAGCGTCGCCGGGTTTCGCTCCGGTCTGCTGGTAAATGCTGACGTTTGCTTTCGTTCTGTATCTGTAGTTACTGGCCAGAACAACCGACAGTGCCCAGCCCGATTGAATACTGATAAGCAACAGCGTTGATAGGATACCCACACCGGTAATATTTCGTAATTGATTGGTCAGAAGCGCAAAAGGTTGATTTACTTGTCTGTCCGCTATCCCTTCCAGACAGCTTGTTATTTCATCAAAGCGCGACTTCCGGGCTGGGTTTGTAGCCAATCCGAATGGCTTTGGTGGTTATTTTAGCGTCGGTCGGCACCGTGACCGGCCCGCTGTAGAGCTGCCAGGGTCCGTCGTCAAGTTTGTAACCGATGGAAGCACCCTCGGTGGCGCAGGTGAGCACA
>DATHAW010000748.1:0-7475 GCA_035296465.1 Spirosoma sp. | reverse complement strand
GGCGAGTCCGGCGCGGTTGAGGGCTGCCGACAACAGCGTAAACTTGCCATTCGAACTCAGTAACTCGGGGATGGTGCGGGGCACTGGTAAGGCAATTTCGTTTGCTTTGTTTTTGCAGCCGGTAAACGTCAGCGTAAACACCAGCAGTGATGTAAGTAAGCGACTAATCGGTTGGAAACAGGTATAGCGTAACGTAGCGATCATGATAAGGTTAAACAAGGTTATTGGTAAATCAGGTAGCAGACAATCGTTCGTGTTTGTGAACAGTAACTGAATGGCTTTGCTGGGCAGATTTTGGGAAACACCCGACTGACTGACACCCGGTTACTACAGCATTACTAGCTACCTAATCACCAGCATGAAATGAACAAACAGGCGCGGATGGTCAATAAGTCATCACCTTTCAGTCAATCTGACCGAGAATCAGTCAGGTGAGTGAGGGCAGTGCAGGTTCATAAACCAAGCCTGGTTCTACTGGATGTTTTCAGAAGGCAACCCCCACTTTATATTTGTTCCGGCTCCAGCTTACGTTCGCCTACCGGTTGCCGGTACGGTTGAAAGGGGATTTTCAGCAGACTGCCAATATGCGAGTGTTCCTGGGGTTCAGGATGCGTGTCGATACCATAGTGCAAATCGCAACCGGGCATTTGGTGATACGTACCGAAAAGCCGGTCCCAGTACGGAAAAATATTGCCGTAGTTCGTGTTTGTTACGGGTAGCACATAATGATGGTGAACGTGGTGCATATTGGGAGTCACCACCAGCAGGCCCAGCAGCCGGTCGGCCCAGCGGGGCAGCTCGATATTGGCGTGGTTAAATTGCGCCAGCGCCACCGAAAGGGCCTGGTACAGGAACACGAGCCACATGGGGGCGCCGGTAAGCAGCACGGCTATGGTTGTGAATACGAACCGAATCACACTTTCGCCGGGATGGTGGCGGTTAGCCGTTGTTGTGTCAACGTAGGCATCGGTGTGATGAATCAGATGAAAGCGCCACAAAAACTTTACCTTGTGCTCGGTCCAGAGGGGGAGCCATGCGCCTATCAGATCAAGCGCCAGCAAACCCACAATCAGTTCGGCCCAGCTTGGCCATTGAACCCATTGCAGCAACCCAACGCCGTGCTGAACGGTCCAGTTGCTGGTACGCAGCAGGAGGAACGCCAGCAAAAAATTGATGAGGATAGTCGTCAGCGTAAAGAAAAAATTAATGCCCGCATGATGCCATTTTCGGTAGCTGAATTGGATGAGGGGCACGGCACTCTCAATCAGCCAGAACAAGGTAATGCCACCCACCAGAATCAGGCTCCGGTGCGACGACGGAATGTGTTCGAAGTAGCTAATGATGCGTTCCATGCTGTTTGGCTGAGAAATTAAGGCTATTACACAAATATAAGGAACCATAGCAGAAATACCGATTGTATTGCCGTTGCTGGTGGTCTAGTAGCTGGATCAAACACCACGCCCCATTTGCCGGTTTGGGTTTTCGGTGGTTGGTTTGCATCCAGACTGGCTGAACTGATACCGATAGCCGCTAACTAAACGAATGCCCCAACCTAAATACGCCCGCGAATCCATGACGGTAATGACCGAAATGGTGCTGCCCAACGATACCAACACCCTCAATAACCTGATGGGTGGGCGACTCCTGCACTTCATGGATATTGCGGCTGCCATTGCCGCCCAAAAACATTCGAACCGGATTGTTGTAACGGCCTCGGTCGACAACGTATCCTTTGCCGAACCCATCCGGCTGGGCAACATCGTGACCATGAAAGCCCAGGTAACGCGGGCGTTCAGTTCGTCGATGGAGGTTTTTATTGAAGTATGGGCGGAGGATATACCGGCCGGTATTCGGTACAGTACCAACAGCGCGTTCTATACGTTTGTCGCCGTGGACCAGACTGGCCGTCCTATTGAAGTGCCCGCCGTTTTGCCCGAAACAGACGAAGAAAAAGACCGCTACGCCAGCGCACTGCGTCGACGCCAGTTACGGTTAGTGCTCGCCGGACGCATGAAGGCCCAGGATGCGACCGAGTTGCGGGAGTTTTTACAACTACCCGTAAGCAGCTAACCGTGAACAGGCAACCTGCCCGTTTCCGGATGACTGCTTACTGGGGCATCCGTAGCGACTGCCAGGCCACCATCTGCCATTGGCTGCCCTTACGGACGTAGACGTCCGTATAGCGCAGGTGGGTGTTGATCGTCTCGCCGTTATTGATTGCCTTAATCATGCAAACACCGTTGATAACGGCGGTGTTGCCGTATACGCGCACGTTCAGTTCTTCCACGTCGATGGCGTCGTACTTCGATTTGCCATCACGGATGGACTGGATGTACGACTGCTTCGAGTCTTTGTTACCATTCGAATGGGTGTAGGTCAGGTCGTTGGCCAGGACTTTGTCCAGCACATCATAGTTCTTGCTCACCTGTGCCGCAAATCGCTGTCTTTCTGTATCGGCCACCGATTTTTGATCGGCCGACATGGCCGTGGCTGTGGAGGCACCAGCTGACGGGGACACCGCTGTTTGGGCGCGGGCAATCAGAATGGACAAAACCAGGCAAAGGGTCAGTATTGATTTCATACTTGAGATGGGATTAGTGGGAATGGGTATGAGAAGCGTAGCGGGAAGTCGTCAGGTCGTTACCGCAGGCGGTCCCTCACTACGCCTGAAGAAGAAGAATTGATTCTTATTCTACCGGTCTGCTCTGTTCATCTCAGTAATGGCCTGGTAGACCAGCACCCTGAATTTGTCGTTCAGGTCGCCAAAGCTATTGGGCACTTTCTGGGTGTAGAGCAGCGCCACAATCTTTTCTTTGGGGTCAACCCAATACGTAGTGCCAAAAAAACCGCCCCAGTCGAACGCCCCCTCCGACACGGGCAGGCGGGCCGCGCTTTTCTCCGACGTGATGGAGAAGCCCAGGCCAAACTTGTTTTGCCCCTGGTTTAGGTCGCCGATTTGATTGGTCGTGATGAGCCGCACCGTCGTTGGGCTAAGGAACCGCTTGCCGCCATACTCACCACCATTCAGCAGCATCTGCAGAAAAATTGCGTAGTCATACAAGGTACCTGACAACCCTGCCCCCCCTGAGTAATAGGTGCCTGCCTGATTAGGGTAATCTTCCGAGATGCCCCCGCGGGCAGGCATTCGCCGAACCGTCCTGGTCGAATCTTCGGTGTAGACTTTCGTGAGCCGGGCCTGCCTGGTCGTGGGCAAATAGAAGTGGGTATCGTTCATGCCCAGCGGCTCAAACAGCCGGTTCCCCAGATAATTGGCGAGCGACTGTCCCGACAGCACCTCGATCAGGTAGCCCAGTACGTCGGTGCTCAGCCCATAGGTAAAGCGGTCGCCGGGGTTGTGCATCAGCGGCAGGGCGGCCAGCCGGGGTATCGTTTCGGCTAATGTGCCGGATGGGGTGCCGATGCCGCTCGGAATTTTATTTTTTGCATAAATAGCCACCGCTTCCTTCGTGCCAATGCTCGGGTAGCTAATGCCCGATGTGTGGGTCAGCAACTGCCGAATGGTTATTTCCCGCTTGGCGGGCACGCTGGTGTAGGTCGAGTCTTTTTCGTTGAATTTTTCCAGCACCTTCGGGTTTTTAAAAGCCGGAATGTACTTGGATACGGGGGCGTCGAGCAGAAATTTACCTTCTTCAAATAACATCATCAGGCCAATGCTGGTAATGGCTTTCGTTTGCGATGCAAGCCGGAAAATGGCGTCGCGTTTGAGGGGCGTTTTATCGGCTATGTCGTCCTGCCCATAGGCTTTGTGGTACACAATACGGCCATTGCGGGCCACCAGCACCGCTACGCCCGCCTGCCGTCCCTTTTCGATGTAGTCATTAATGACGGCGTCCATCCGCTGGAGCCGGGTGGCGCTCATGCCCACCGTTTCGGCCCGGCCATCCTGCAAAACGGGCCGAGCGGTTACGGACCGGGTTGTTGTGGCGCGGACAGCCGACTGCTGGGCTGTAGCCGACAGAAAAAAACCGGCCATCAGGCCGGTTAGCATGGATGTTCTCATGAATGAACCGGTAGTTAGGAACCGGCACGAAGGTAACTATTTCCTGGTGTTGGTAATCTCATCGGTCCGGCTATATTGAGCACCGTTACGTAGTGCCCGCGCCGTGGCCGAATACACAATCTGCTTTGTGGCAGCATCGAAGGTTCCACTGGCTGCGTAGTCTGAGGTGACCTTACCGTTGGGCAAATCAATCTGGTCGGCCCGCTTATCAATGACAGTGAAGTTGGGCCCATCCAGTGTGGCCGTCACCCGCACCGTGTATCCGCCCGTAAAACCGCCGTTGAATACAACCGTATTCTCAATGTAAATTTCACCGGCATTGGATGACTTTGTGATGTTCGTCGTCGCGGTTCCGGGAATGGGTCCCTGAAAAATATCGGCGCTGACGTAATACGTCCGGCGCGATGTGCCGTTGTATGTACCAACGTATTGATCGCGTGGGTCGACGTCGGCTCCGCCAAAAACAGACTTTTTGCAGGCGGTCGTCAGCGAAGCAATCAGCGCCAGCGCCAGCAAGGCACTGCAAACGGGACGAATGGCGTAAGGAGTAGCCATGATAGTGGTGAAAGATGAGTTGAATTTTTATACCTTCTATCAAACGCCGTGCCGGGTTTGTCACGTATACCTATTCCTGAAAAATAGCTTTTCGCGGGCTACCACCGCACCTGCCCGTCTCCAACCACTATCCACTTCTCCGTGACTAATTTTTCCAGCGCAAACGGGCCGCGGGCGTGCAGCTTTTGGGTCGAAATGCCAATTTCGGCACCCAGGCCGAATACGGCTCCGTCGGTGAAGCGGGTCGAGGCATTGGCATAGACGGCTGCCGCGTCTACTTCGCTCAGGAAGCGGTCAATCACAGGCTGGTTCTGCGACAGGATCGCTTCTGAATGCCGGGAAGAGTACACCTGAATGTGCGACAGGGCTTTGTCCGGCCCAGCCACCACCTTCACCGCGATTTTATAGTCCAGGAATTCGCGGCCGAAGTCATCCGGTTGAGCGGGTTGAAGGTTCGTATACCCGGCCTGCTCAAAAATGGCATACGACGTATCATCGGCATACACGCCCACGTTCCATTTGGAAAAATCGGAGGTTAATATGGGCAGGAAACGGGCCGCAATGGCTTCGTCAACCAGCAGGCAGTCGAGGGCGTTGCAAACCGATGGCCGCGAGACTTTGGCGTTGACAACAATGGCTGCGGCTTTTGCCAAATCGGCCGATGCTTCGACGTACGTATGGCAGACCCCCGCGCCGGTTTCGATAGTGGGTACAAGTGAATTCTGGCGCACAAACTGGATGAGCGACTCAGAGCCGCGCGGAATGATAATATCTACGTAGCGCACGGCCGTCAGCAGTTCGTTCACGACGGCGCCCCGGGAGGCCGGCCCATCAGAAGGCAGCAACGTAACGGCGGCTTTCGGTACATCAAACTCGGCGAGCACGCCTTGAATCAGTCCCACCAGATACCGGTTTGAGAAATCGGCTTCTTTTCCGCCCTTCAGCACACACGCATTACCCGACCGCAGGCACAGCGACGCTACGTCGACCGTTACGTTCGGGCGGGCTTCGTATATGACGCCCACAACACCAAGGGGTACGGAAATTTTTTTGAGTTTAAGGCCCTGTTCAATAGTCCGGTCCACGAGTATTTCTCCAGCCGGATCGGGCAGTAAGGCCACCTCTCGCAGGCTTTGGGCTAGCCCATCGATTCGGGATTCGGTCAGTTTTAACCGGTCATATTTTGGATCAGTGGAGTCCATCCGGTCGAGGTCGTGCTGGTTTTCAGCGACGATTTCGGCGGTATAGGCAATCAGCACGTCGGCAAGCCGGTTGAGAAGGTCGGTTTTAAGGGCGGGGCTAAGCCGTCGAACAACGGCCGATGCTTGTTTCGTAGCCTGAAGAAGGGGCGTGATCGGGTTCATGGTTGTGGGTGGGTCAAATGAATTTGGGTGAGATGTCTGGTTGATCTTTAGCGTGAAGCGTTCCTATAAAAGCACGATATCGTTGGCATTGGCCACCTCAACGTTTTGTTGGGTAAGCTGCTGTGCTAACGTTTCGGAGGAAATGCGGGTTCGGGCCACGGCCACGGGCGCGTCGTGCTCGTCCCAGATCTCGACCATTTCCCCAGCCGCAAACTCACCCAGCACCGCGCTCACGCCCACTGCCAGCAGGCTCCGCCGTTGGGCCAGCGCCCGCACGGCCCCCGCATCGACCCGAACCCGTCCAACCACCAGACTGCCGCTTGCCAGCCAGCGGTTACGGGCCGATAGCGACGTGTCGACGGGCCTGAACTCGGTGCCCGTTTCGCCCCGCAGCGCCCGGCCGAGGTTGTCCGGCTCGTTCAGCCCGAAAATGACTACCCGGATGCCCATGCGGGTGGCCAGTTTGGCAAAGGTCAGTTTTGAGGCCATACCGCCCAGCCCAAGCGCCGATTTGTCGGTACGCACTACGCCGAAAACCCGTTCGTCGAAGGTTGTTACCTGCTGGATGATCTGTCCGTTGGCATCGAGCAGCCCACCCACCGACGTACACAGCATGAGGGCCTCGGCGCCAAAGCCAACGGCCAGGAGGGTGGCGAGTTCATCATTATCCGAAAACTTCAGTTCCCGGTTGCTGACCACATCGTTCTCGTTGGCAATCGGGATGATGTTGTTGGCCCAAAGCTCCTGATACGTTTGTTTGAGTTGCAGAAACTGGTCGCGGTTGGCGAAGTGATGCCGTTCGCACAGGCTCTGCGCAATGGCAATGCCGTAGATGGAAAAAAAACGTGAATACTGGTTGAGCAGCAGCAGGTTACCCACGGCTGCCGCAGCTTTGCGTTGGGTGATGTCGCCCCGGTAGTCGCGAATCAGGGCCTTACCCGCTCCCACCGCCCCCGACGACACCAGCACAAGGCGGTAATGGGCATGCAGAGCCGCTACCTGCCGGGCAATGTCGACCATAACCGGTTCATTGGGTTCGCCGGTGGGTTTGGTAATGGACGCCGTACCGAATTTAAGCACAAGAACGGGTTTTGTCATGCGACAAAGGTAGCGTTTTGTCTGTTTGCGGCCGACTGCCCACCACTGTCTGCACTGGCAGGTGGGCAAAACACGGCTGGCGGCAACTAACTATGGGGGTTAAAACCGGTGGCCCGGCCGGTTACCGCCCGGACGGGTCGTTGAGCAGGTGTTCCAACATGGGTTCCGCGAAGCGGGCTTTTTTGCGAACGGCAGTTTTGAGCAGCTTCAGGTAATCGGCCTTCGGGATTTCGATGGCTCCGTACCGGCGAACGTTGTCATTGATAAACTGTGTGTCCAGCAAGGTAAACTGGCGTTCGCGCAGAATTAGGATCAACTCGTGGAAAGCCACTTTCGACGCATTGCTGACGTGGTGAAACATGGATTCGCCGAAAAAAGCCGCACCGAGGGCTACGCCATACAGTCCGCCTACCAACTGATCGTCGGCATACGTTTCG
>DATHAW010000747.1:0-2094 GCA_035296465.1 Spirosoma sp. | reverse complement strand
TTCTTAACCATCAGAAATTCTTCCGAAGGCAATTCGGCACTCAGCGAATCGGTAAACACGCCACCCCAGTTATTGAGGTTGTCGCGGCCGTGTTGCAGGGCGTAGAGCGTATTGGTGGCCGTGTTCCAGTCGAGGGCTACGGCGTTACGTATGCCGGTGGCATATCGTTTCCCATCCGACTGACGCTGGTTCATTTTGTTAGCGTCGAACACCCAGATACCCCCGTAACTTTCAAGCAATGGGCAGGGG
This sequence comes from Spirosoma sp., assembly GCA_035296465.1. Lineage (GTDB taxonomy): Bacteria > Bacteroidota > Bacteroidia > Cytophagales > Spirosomataceae > Spirosoma. The sequence continues at coordinate 1,845 of DATHAW010000747.1, read as the reverse complement.
TCCTGTCCTTTTGAGCCTTTCTGCCGGTCTTTTTCCTGGCAGGCGTTGGAGGGTGCGCCGAAGTTGACGTATAACTTGCCATCGGGCGAGAGCGCCAGCGACTTACCCGCGTGCTGCCGCTGGAGCGTAAGGCCGGTTATAATCGTTTCGGGCTGGGTCGTTTCCATGACCTTGCCATTGGTCAGTTTATACCGAAACACCGCCGTGTCAGCCGACGCATAGAGATACCCGTTGTAGATACCTGCGCCCGTACCGGGATACGAACCGAACGTAACGGTCTCGTCAGCGCGGCCGTCACCATCAGTATCGCTCAGTTGCACAATGCCTTTTCCATCATCAAGTCGGCCGAGTTTCACGAATAGCGTACCGGTTATGGGGTCGATGGCGGCATGCCGGGCCTTGCCCACGTTATCGGCGAAAACCAGGGCGCTGAAACCAGTTACCAGTTTGATACCCCCGTTGTCGGGGTCAGGAACAGGAGGGGGCGCTACCGCCGTGCGAGTTGCGTTTATTGGTGCAGTGGCAGGGCGTTTAGATCTTTTTTCAGGTGAACCGTTTTCAGGCGGGACAGAACCAGCGATACATAGAGTCGCGGCTGTGGTGAGCAGAAAAAATGTCTTCATAAAGTGGGGCTGTGTGTATATTTACAGGCGTTGAACGTTTCTTTTTAGGCGAAAGTTTTGGACTAAAGATAGGAAGTGATGGGGTTTGCCGACTTTCACTAAGTACAATCATAGGCATTTTCGCTTTGCTGCTTACTATGAATTTAATTCCTGTAACTATTGGCCGCTGGGTGGCGGCTGTATTCCTGGGCGGGCTGCTGTCGGCCCCGCTCATTGCCCAGTCCGACCTACCTGTTCTGCCCTTGTCGCAGGTGAACCGACCCGCCGGCTGGCAACTTGCCGGCTCTGTTTCCTCCAACCCGGACGGTACCCTGAAAACCGCGTCGGGAAACACCATACTAGTTGGTACGCGCGACCCGTTACCGTTAGCCAATCCCACCGACGACTTTCAGATGCGTTTTGAGCTGCTCACAACGCCCAACACGAATACGTCGCTGGTGCTGCCGACCGGTCAGGCTTTGTCGTTTAGTCAGATGCGCGATCTTTCCAGATTGTCCAAAGCTCCAGGCTTGTGGCAAACTGTCGAGATGTGGTATAAGGTTGGCAAGACAAACAGCCCGGCTATCCTGGAAAAACTAACACTTAACGGCGTAACAGTGCGTGAAGGCCAGTTACTGACGGGCAAGGCCGCTGGTCCGGTAGCCGTTCTGGCTTCTGGCGGCACCGCAGCCATTCGGAACGTAGGCTACCGGGTCATGTCTCCCCGTACTGTCGCGCAGTGGAGCGGACCACTCAGTTATACCATCGTGGAGGGGCAATTCATTGGCAGTCGGGAGGAAGCCCAAAAGAAAAAAGTCTTAAAACAGGATACGACGGCCCTGCTCAACTACGAGGTATCGTATGGCCAACCGCGTCAGTACACCCTCTTTTTTTCGGGAAAACTGAACGCGCTGCAAACCGGCGATTACCGGTTCGAACTCAACCGGGGTGGGCAAGGTGGCGTCTGGATCGACGGCAAAGAGGTTATTCCCATTGATCACCGCGAACTGGGCCAGCCAAGCATCGGCAATGCCCAACTCACCGCCGGGCCGCACGATGTGCAGGTGTTCTTTTCCCGGTCGTGGTTCAGACCAGGTCTGGGGTTGTTCGTATCGCAGGCCGGTACGCGCCCACAGCCACTTCATGCGCTGTCGTCATTGCCTGAACCCGACCCGGTTGGGGTTATTAGTGTCGCGCCGGAAGCAAGACCAGAACTAATTCGCTCTTTCGTGCAATTGCCGGG
>DATHAW010000746.1:0-2044 GCA_035296465.1 Spirosoma sp. | reverse complement strand
GAAATCACCGTACCGAAACGACAGATCGAACGTGATTCGCCCGCCCGAGTCGTCTTCCGGTTCGACCGTGTCTACTCCGGCAGGAACCAGTAATGCCGATACGGTCCGGCTCACCATCACTGGCTCGGAGACGGTGAGTACCGGCACCGGCTCAATCGACTCGGCTCTGATCTCAAATCCTTTGGCATAAACGTCATAAGCTGCAATCAACGGTGTCACAAACCGCTCATAGTACTGCTGCTCGATGTTGCGGGGAATAACAATGTGATTCTTAGTGAAAAAAGGCCGCAGTTTCTTGCCATCAACGTTCTTGCTGAAATGATAAAGCCGGTTGTCGACCATCATCCAGGCGGGTTCGTCGCAGATCATCAAGGCGTCCTTAAACTGAAAGTCGACCCGTACCGTCTCTGCACTTCCCCCCGACAATTCACCATGGTACCCATCTTTGCCAATAGAGTTAGCCGTGACCGGGTACCGGATTATTGGAAAATAGTGCGTGGAATCGGCGTTGCGAACGAAGTGAAAATGCACCCGTGCCGGTTCGGGCATCCACTGAATGGGCAGCCAGGCCGGGTTGCCATCGTTGCCCATTACGTAGAACGGTTTGCCGGGCAGCAGGGTCATAATCCTGGCCTTCATTGTCTCCAGATAGTCGCAAATGGCTTCCTGCACCAGCTTGTCGCCTTTGTGGGGGTCGTATATTTTCAGGAAAAAATCAACGGCCGGGAGTTTCCTGGTATTGAACTTCTTGACGATGGTGTCCTGCTGAATGCTGTCGATAAGCCGGACCAGTTCAAAATCGCGCTCGTCCAGTTCCCTGGCAAACTCGTGTACGTTTTGTGTCGAGAGAGTCTGGTTGAGCAGCGTCAGTTCTCCCCGGCTATTGCGCTGCACCACGAAGGCCTCGATGAGGTAACCCAGAAATTCATGATCGAGCAACGAATAAACGATCTGGAATGGCTGCGTAGGCGCGACTTTCATGGGATTGCACAAAGGCCAGCCGGTCGGCATGGAGGCCAACAGAACCAACCAACAAGGTGAACGTTTCGTGTGAGGAAAAACCCGGTTAAAGCGGGCATTGCCGGGCAGTCAGTAAAGAGTCAAAAGGCATTCATTATGAACGAATTGTCTCTGGAACTGACTATCCAGCAGTGCCAAATATACGAATGTTACCCAAACGGCCAACTATTGACCAATTAAGATTAAAAAAAGTTGAGGGAGTGGTTACGTCATGTTTTGACAAAAGTTGTCTACATCGTCCGGTTGAGCCAGCGGACAGAAGAAATCAGCAGAAAACTGAAACGTAGCAACTGCGTATGGGCGAGGCATCAGCCTAAAAAGATCTGGTGTTTGAAGGGTGTATAGCCGGTCAGATAAACCGTTGGTGCATTCATAGCCGGCAGGGCGCCCCGCAGCTGCACCCCCTTATGTTCCGCTTTTCCGGGTCCAAAACGGATGACATCGCTATTGACCGTATACGACCCGGATTCACCCGCCAGGAGAAAGGCGTTTTCTTTTTTAGGGTGTTTGTCGACGCCTGCTAACGTACCACCCGCGCGAAAGATGAGCTCCAGGGCTACCGGAACGCCCACTGTGCCCGTCATGTTGATGTCTACCTGCAGCCCGTTTTTTGTTTCCGTAATGGATACCGTTGTTTCGAGTTTTTGTATTTCGCTTTGTCGGCGATCGCTTCTCGGCATTTTATCCCAATCGCCGTCCGGCGCAATTTTTTCTTTGGTCATTGGCTGATAGTACGGCCCTTCTAGTGATTTGGTCAGGAACCACGTATTGCCCTGCTGCTGTACCTTCTCGGATTCAAATTGCCCTTTCCCGAAGAAAGAAGCCGCCACCCGCATACCCTGTAAAATGGCATTGCCCTTATGAAACGTGAGCCAACTGGCATTATTCGACAAAATAGTGGCGTCCCAACTGCCCCGGCGGATGCGCACTACGCCCGAATGCGGAAAGGCTTTGGCGTATCTGGTTGGCAGGGCTTTGCTGGCTGGCAGATCGTTCCAAAGAGCTGAGTCTTCCAGAAAATAAT
>DATHAW010000745.1:0-8030 GCA_035296465.1 Spirosoma sp. | reverse complement strand
CGGGGTGCGCGTGCAGGTGCCGGCGGGTCTGAACGATGTCGGCCGCGTACTGGTGGGCTAGCGATTTAATAGAGTCGAGCATAAGTGGGTGAGCTAGCCGGAGTTAGCCAATCTGCAGTTTATTGGGGCCACGCAAGTGCCGGCCGCGTAATCATTGTGTCGTTATAAACCGATAATCATCAACAACCGTTTCCAGAAACTGGCGGGTTTGCAGGTTGCTCTGAATACCCGTTATTTCCTTAATTTTATCAGCCGTGCGGATAAGTACAGATTCGTCACCACGTTGTAGCACGTCCCGGACAATCGTAATATCCCGGTCAGACAACAAGCTGACATCAGGAAACTGAACATGGTACGTATCGGGTAGGGGCGAGGCTAAAATGTCACTGAGCAAAACGGTTGTTTTTGCTTTAACGACCGTTGTCCCAGCCGCAATATCACCCAGGCGTTGTCCCTTGCCATTAGCCGCAACCGTAATGACCGGAACGACCCCACCAAAGATTACAACCGACTCAACAAGACGAAAAAGCCACCGGATCAGGTAAGCGCCCAGACCCGGCTGCGATCCGTCGAGCATCACAACGCGGGTATCTACCGCCAGTTTGCCCACATTACGTCCATTAAGCAGCCATTCGCAAATAAGATCATAGAGCGCAATGGGCAGTAGAACCACTAAAACTACGTAGTAGCCGCCGGTTGGGATTCGTAAGGATGTCGGCACACCCAGCGTTAGCATAAACCATCCCAAAAATACGATGTAGTCGATCAGCGTGGCCAGAATCCGATCACCAATGCTGGCAGGCTCGTATTCTAATAGAACGTGTTGGGAAGTGCGGATGGCAACAGACATGCCTAAAAGTCGTTACGGGGCCGCCCGGCGGTCGTCAGTCAAAAGTCGTTACAAAGCTTGTTAAGTCAAAAACTTTTTATTTACAACCAGCTTGTAACAGGCTTATACCCGCTATCTTAGCTTACTGCCACAGCATACGTACGGCTGGCAGTTTCTGATTAACCGATGCGTGAATCACTTTTCGTTAAACGGAATACGGCTAAGTGGCAGGCCATTGAGCAGAACCCCACACATGATCCGGACGAACTGACGGAACGCTTTGTGGAACTGACCGACGACCTGTCCTACGCCCGTACTTTTTATTCCAACTCGGCCGTAACACGGTATCTGAACGGGCTGGCCGCGCAGATGCACCGGGGCCTGATGCAGAACCGGCGCGAAGACCGCAGCCGGTTCATTACCTTCTGGCAGTATGAACTGCCACTGCTGTTCCGGCAGTCGCATGGTTTGCTGGCCGTGTCGGCGGGTGTATTTTTGGTGGCCTGTGTACTGGGGTGGATATCGGCGGCTCATGACAATACGTTCGTGCATCTGATTCTGGGCGATCAGTATGTGAACATGACCCTCGAAAACATTAAAAAGGGCGATCCCCTCGGTGTGTATAACAGCAGTGATCAGGCTACGATGTTCGTGCAGATTACGTTTAACAATATATTCGTAGCGTTTCGCACGTTCATCTTTGGGTTGTTTGCCTCCTTCGGCACGCTGGCAATGCTGTTTTACAATGGCGTGATGCTGGGAACGTTTCAATACTTCTTTTACGAACGAGGACTCCTGCTCGAAGCGGTGCTTAAAATCTGGATTCATGGTACGCTCGAAATCTCGGCCATTATTATTGCGGGTTGTGCCGGTCTAACGGTCGGCAACAGCCTGCTTTTCCCGAGTACCTTCTCCCGACTCGATTCGTTCAAAAGGGGCATTAAACAGGGAATGAAAATTGCCATAGGATTGGTGCCTGTTTTTATTGCGGCTGGTTTTCTGGAAAGTTTCGTTACGCGACTGACCCTCCCACCCATCGTCAGCGGTAGTATTATTGGTATCTCGGCTGCTTTCATTATCTGGTACTTTGTGCTGTATCCCATCACCCTAAACCGTACGCCCAGGCCATGATCCAACTTTTTCAGCAACGTGATTTTGGCGACAAGATTAACGCCACTTTTCAGTACGTCAGCCAGAACTTCCGCAGTCTGGGCCTGGCGTTGCTCTACATAGTTGGTCCCGTGGCCGTACTGGCGGGCATTGCCTCGGGCGTAATGCAGTCCAATCTTTTACGCTTGACGACTAATGCTGCCAGAACACAGCCTGATAACCCACTGGCTGCGTTCCAGATTCTGAGTCAATTTGCGTCGCCTTCGTTTTGGCTAGCCATGTTGTTTGGCTTGTTGGCCAACGTCGTCGTCGTGCTGGTTACTTATGCCCACATGAAGGTCTATGAACGCCAAAAAGGCCGCGATGTATTAGTAGCCGACGTTTGGACCGAGGTACAGCCTGCTATTGGGCGTGCCGTTATCATATCCTTACTTGGGTCGATCATTACGGCAGTTGGTATGGTCTTTTTATTAATCCCCGGTATTTACGTCGCCGTAGTACTGTCGCTGGCCTTAGCTGTTACGTTATTCGAGGGCACCAGCTTTGGCGATACCTGGGAGCGCTGCTTTAAACTAATTCGCGACAAGTGGTGGTCTACCTTCGGGCTAATTGTGGTAATGGCCATCATCGTGGGCATTGTAGGGATGATTTTTGCCGTCCCTACGGCCATTATTGCCTTTTTTGTTAGTGCAAAAATGCTGCCCGACGTATCGACCGCCTGGTTAGTAGTAGCTAATGTCATCGCCCTGGTTGGACGTACAATGCTCAACGCCGTTTTATACCTGGCCATTGGATTTCAATACACCAACTTAGTCGAACGGCAGGAAGGCCGGGGCCTGATTTCGGCCATCGATAGTATTGGCACCCCATCGCAACCCCGAAATTCGAATGATGGCGAGTATTAATTGGTATGGATGGGTAAGAGTGCTGCTAAGCAGTCTGCTCGTTTACTCCTGCGCTGGTTTGCCCACTTTGTCAGCACAGCCGAAAAAGCCCCCAATAGCCGTTACCGCCCCTGACGATCAATCGCCCGTCCGGGTTCGTTACCCTGCCCCCGAGCGCCTGCGCGACCTGCAAACCAACCGTGATTACCAGTACGGCCGTGACGCGCCCCCGCCCGAAAATCCACTAGCCCGGTTCTGGGCGTGGTTGTTGCATAAGATTGGAGCGTTGATGGATACTAAGGCCTATCAGCGTGTGGGGCAGTACGTTGTGCTGGCGGCCATTGCCGGGCTGGTTATCTACCTGCTCATGAAAGCCGAGGTGCTGGAATTTCTGTTCCCAAAACAGGCACAGGCTAACACGCTCGATTACGAAAACAGGGTCGAAAACATCCACGTCATTGATTTCGCCCCCGCCATCGACGAAGCCGTTACACAGCGTAACTTTCGGCTAGCGGTGCGCCTGTTGTACCTACAAATGCTAAAACAACTCTCGGATACGGACATGATCCGGTATAAACCAGAAAAAACCAACCAGCAATACATTTACGAACTGTCTAACTCGCCCTTACAAGATGGATTTGAGAGGCTTACGCGTCAATTTGAGCGCGCTTGGTACGGCGATTTCCCGGTCGATGAAGGCCGGTTTAGACTGCTCCTTCAGGAGTTTAAAGAGTTCAGCCTTATACTTGCCAATCGCACGGGTCACCCCGTGAACGCCCGGTCTTGAAGCCAAATAAATACCTTATTATTCTCTTAGTGACCGTAGCGGCTTACATGCTCTTTGAGTACTACCGGCCCAAGCCGCTCGACTGGACACCAACGTTCGAAAACGATGATAAAATTCCGTTCGGTACGCAAGCACTCTACGAACTGCTACCGGACATTATGCAGCAGCCCACCATCAGGCTCGTGCGGTTGCCGGTGTATAATTTTCTGAATGACAGTACACTGCCTGCTCATAGCAACTACGTGTTCGTCAGTCAGCAATTTAGGGCCGACCTCAACGACCTGAAACAACTGCTTGCCTACGTAGAGCGGGGTAATAATGTCCTGATTGCAGCCTATAACCTGCCCGACACACTTAGTGCATCACTGGGGTTTAAGGCCGAGGAGAAGGCCCCGGCTTTTGCCGACTCGACGCTACGCCAGAATTTTGTGAATCCGCAATTACACAAGCCGGGCGGATATAATTTTTTTCACGATGATGGACGGAATTATCTGAGCATTAAAAATCCCCGTGCTATAACCGTGTTGAGCCGAAACGCCCGGCATGAACCAGTTTTTATTAAAATTCAGTACGGCCGTGGTCAATTTCTGGTGCATAACCTGCCGCTCGCGTTCACAAATTATTACGTACTGGATCCAAAAACCTCAGATTATGCCGTTAAAGCGCTGGCTTACCTGCCTGCATGGACCACTTATTGGGACGAATACCAGAAGCAGGGGCGGTTCGACAAGGAGCAACAGTCCATTTTTCGATACGTTTGGAGCCAGCCTGCGCTCAACTGGGCGTATTATATCGTTGTGTTTGGGCTGATCCTGTTCGCCATCTTCGCCGGCAAACGAACGCAGCGGGTTATTCCAGTGATGGAAACGCCCCGCAATACGTCGGTAGAGTTTGTAAAAACCGTTGGCCGACTTTATTTTCAGCAAGGCCAGCACGATAATCTTGCCCGCAAGAAAGTTCAGTACTTCCTGGCGAACCTCCGCGACCGTTACGGATTAAACACAAACAGCCTGGATAGAGAGTTTACCGAATTGCTGGCTCACAAGAGCGGGGTCACCCGAGAAGAGGCTGACGACCTGGTGCGGCTGCTGCGCCATGCGCAGAAAAGTATTTGGCTGTCAGAGGATGATCTGTTATCGCTCAATGCGGCCATTGAGAAATTCAACCAAACAGCCTGAATGGATCCACAAACTTCCCGCATTGATCTAAGCTCTCTCACCACCGCCGTTGATGGCATCCGCGCAGAAGTGGGCAACGTTATTGTTGGTCAGCAGCAAACCGTTGATCTGCTGCTGACGGCTCTGCTCGCCAATGGACATGTTCTGATTGAAGGTGTACCAGGTGTGGCCAAAACGCTGACGGCCCGATTACTGGCCAAAACAATGTCGGTAGGGTTCAGCCGGATTCAGTTCACCCCTGATCTGATGCCGTCGGATGTGCTGGGTACGTCGGTATTCATGCCTAAAACCGGCGACTTCTCATTTAGGCAAGGCCCTATCTTTTCGAACCTCGTCTTGATTGACGAAATCAACCGTGCACCAGCCAAGACGCAGGCTGCGCTGTTTGAGGTGATGGAGGAGAGGCAGATAACGAACGATGGCACAACGTACCGGCTCGAAGAGCCGTTTATGGTCCTGGCCACCCAGAATCCTATCGAGCACGAAGGTACCTACCGGCTGCCAGAAGCGCAGTTGGACCGATTCCTGTTTAAGATTGTGGTTGGTTACCCGGCCCCAGCTGAAGAAATTGATATTTTACGCGGTCACCATCAGCGCGGAAGTCTCATTGAAGCCATCGACGCTGTTCGTCCAGTGCTCGATGCCGGGCAATTGGCCAGCCTGCGCGGGCAGGTGCATCAGGTGCATGTGGAGGATAACCTGTTCTCCTACATTGCGCAGATTGTGCAGGCTACCCGCGCCAACAAGTCGCTATACTTGGGCGCGTCGCCGAGGGCGTCTTTAGCACTGCTGAACAGTGCAAAAGCCCTCGCCACACTCCGGGGCCGGGACTTTATTACGCCTGAGGATGTGCAGTTTTTGGCCGCTCCGGTGCTTCGTCATCGCGTCTTGCTCACACCCGATCGGGAAATGGAAGGTGGCACTGCTGACGATGTAATAGCACAGGTAGTACAGAAAATTGAGGTGCCGAGGTAAGACAGATAATCAAGAGATGAAACGAATTGTGCCATGACGGTCATTCAGCCGCTCTTTGTTTCCACCCGTTTATGGCTTACGCTCGTCGGCTTCGTGCTGCTGTTTGTGGCATCGTATGCCCTTCCAGTCCTGTTTCCGTTAGCGCAGGTTGGGTTTTTGGTATTCCTAGGGCTGATTAGTCTGGATGCCTGGGTATTGTTTAGAACCAAAACCGGATTTTTTGCCCGACGTGAGGTACCCGACCGGCTATCTAACGGTGATGAAAACCCACTGACCATCTACCTAGAAAACCATTACTCTTTTGGCGTAGCTGCTGAGGTGATCGACGAAATTCCATTCCAGTTTCAACGGCGCGATGTCCTGTTTCGCGCCCGGCTCGGCCCACACGAGACGCAGATTATTCGATACGAACTACGCCCAACGCGACGGGGCGAATATAGTTTTGGGTCGGTTAATGTAATCGTCTTATCGCCATTGGGGCTACTTAAACGCCGGTATCAGTTTGGGCAGGATCAGTTAGTAGCTGTTTACCCGTCATTTTTGCAGATGCGGCATTACGAACTCCTGGCTGCCACAAATCGCCTGAACGAAGTGGGCGTGAAACGAATCCGGCGACTGGGCCATAGCATGGAATTTGAGCAGGTACGGCCTTATACCACTGGCGACGATGTACGCACCATAAATTGGAAAGCCACCGCCCGTCGCTCCATCATGACGGAGCATGACGCGCAGGGAACCTCGCTGCAGATCAACGCGTACCAGGATCAGCGTTCACAACCAGTCTATTGCCTGATCGATAAGGGCCGCGTAATGCAGTCACCATTTGAAGGGCTGACCCTGCTCGACTACGCCATCAATGCCAGTTTGGTCCTGAGTAATATTGCCCTGTTGAAGCAGGACCGCGCCGGCATACTGACGTTTTCCGACCACGTTGGTCAGATGCTGCCCGCCGACCGGCGTTCTGGACAAGTCCTGAAAATTCTGGAGTTGCTATATCGACAAAAGACACAGTTTAAGGAAACTGACTTCGAAAGCCTCTATGCCAGTGTCAGAACCCATATTCGACAGCGTAGTTTGCTGTTGCTATTCACGAATTTCGAGACCGTGAGCGCCCTGCATCGTCAGCTACCGTATCTGCGCCGATTGGCTAAAGATCATCTGCTGCTGGTAATTTTCTTTGAAAATACCGAGTTGCGCAACCTTCTGGATCAGCCTGCGACCAATACTGAGGAAATTTACCTCAAGACAATAGGTGAGAAATTTGCCTTTGAAAAACAACAGATTGTTCGGGAGTTAGCGCAGTACGGGATACAATCAATCCTCACCGCCCCGCAAAACCTGACAGCAAACACCGTGAACAAATACCTGGAGCTGAAAGCACGGGGACTCATCTGACAGGTATGCATCGTAGGGTTCACACAATTGATAACCCATCATTGAATCCCACCTTTTACCGACTCGTAATCCGACTTGATGCGGCCCATTTCCGTAGCCAGAAAGGCCTGAAGCTGCCGATTGAACTCGTCTTTTTCTTCGCTGGGTAAGGACGCGTAGAGGTCTTTCAACTCCTGATTAATAGCCGCTCGTTCGGCTTCGTCGGCCGCATTAATGGATCGGATATGGTATCGGCGAAAATCGTATTGCATGCTGATTCGTCTTTGTCTGACCGATTAACAAAAAGAGAACTGGTTTCGATTGGCTGTATAGTAAAGATACCGGGATCAGCTCATAGCAAAAAAGCTATTAAATCGATCCCGTTTACCCTAACAAGAGGAGATATGTTCCTGAAAGATTGTTCACCTAAAACAGCATAAACCACGACTTGTCTTCTCATTTTCTGACCTGCTTTGGCCTATGGGTACTGCTATTGCCGGGACGGGTGGGCGCCCAACCTGCTACATCCCGTTTCAGGTTCCATCGGGGCCTGATGGGTACACAGTTTACGCTCACGTTCTACGCCCCCGACAGCCTGACTGCGCAACGGGCTAGTGTAGCCGTGAGCGCCCGCATGGATTCGCTCAATCAGATAATGAATGATTATGCCGATGGGTCCGAAATTAACCGCCTGTCAGAAACCAGTGGGCAGGGCCGTTGGGTACGCGTCTCACCCGATTTGTTCAACGTACTGCAGAAAGCTCAAACCATTGCCCGGCTTTCGAATGGCCGCTTTGACCCGACTATCGGGCCGTTATCATTGCTCTGGCGTAGGGCCGTGCGGCAGGGACAGTTCCCAACTGCTAAACAGCGACGCCAGGCACGGCGGGCTG
>DATHAW010000744.1:0-12820 GCA_035296465.1 Spirosoma sp. | reverse complement strand
AAGCCCAGGTCTATGGGTAAAATCGGTTGTTAAACGCTCACAGGTACCGGTTATTTTGGGTGGTACGACTTAGGGAGGAGATCCGTAAGAAAATCACATTGTCTGACATGAACGGAGGGTCTTGTGAGCAACTTTAGTGTACCCAAAACCACCATAACCTACTGCCAGGAGGGCCTGGTGTAGAGGCAAACATCATTAGCTTATTAATACCGTAGTTATAGAACAATTTGATTAATTAGTTGTCATATTGGAGTGGTGCGTACTTAAAACCATACCGGCTATGGATGCTCCAACCTTACGCGTATTGCTGGTCGATGATGACGAGGATGATCGGCAGTTGATTCGCCTGGCCCTAACAGACACTATCAAATCCATTATTATTGAAGAAATGAGTTCCGGTCAGGAGTTAGTGGCCTGGCTGGATAATCAACGAAGTCTCAAAGCAGGTGGGTCGAATGATGACAGGACCTGCCAAACCATTATCCTGCTGGACATGCATATGCCTGAACTATCGGGACTGGAAACGCTTAAAGCCCTGGGCAATATGAGCGATCTTGCTTATATGCCAGTAGTGATGCTTACAGCATCGGTGAATGAGGCCCTTAAGCAACAGGCCTATCAACAGGGGATTCATCTCTACATGGTTAAGCCAGGCCAATACCGGGGATTTTACCGGGTAGTAGAAGCCGTTAAGCTCTGCTACCGGGATGCCCAGCGCATGCGTGACCAAATAGGAATGCAGTAAGTAAATAGCTTTTTAAGGGAAGTGTCAGTTGTAGCGATTGCTTTCGTAAAACACTTTAAGCGTCTTCAGGATGATAGGCGTTTCCTGCGAACCTACTTTTTCTGCTCTTTCATCTAAATCGATCAGGATATTAATTTCGTCAAGCTGCTGGTTGGTCAACGTTTCATAGCCCATGCTCCACTGGGCAAAAAGCCGCTCCCGAATGGGCCGGTCGAGTACCCGGCTTATGTTGGTATGACGGGGATCTTGTTCGATTCGTTCGTAAAGTGCTTCTACCGCCTGCTGCTCACCCTCCAGTACCTGAATAACACTCCCCCGCACGTATAGCAGCATACCCGTAATTCCTTTAAGGGCATTATTCTGGCGACTTTGTTGCAACAATCTGGAGAAGCTTTCTTCCTGAAAAGGACCTACCCAGTTGCTAAAGTACACGATACAGTGCTCCATGGTTTCTATCAAAATTAGCTTTAGGGCTAGTCGGGACAAGTTTATTATACGCGATTCTCCGGATGCCCAACTACCTTCTATACCGGACTGTTTGAAACCAGATGAGACAACTGAGCCAGTTTTCGACCAATGGGTACAAAAAGTTTCCCCGAATTAGGATAAGGCAAAGTATAAATGGTTGGGCCGTTCAACAAACAGATTAATGAATGCCCCGGACTATAAAATGACGCATTCATAAGCGTGGCCAGAACATCCGGCGCGTTAGGTATCAATTTGGAAACGAAGGCAAGGGGCGCTCACTATTCGCCCTGGTCTAAGACTCGTTTCATCACAACGGCCGAAGCCGGGCATAGTTCCGTAAACTGTTGAGTCTGCTGGATGGCGGTTGGCACCTGCTGACGGTCAACGGGCTTAAATCCATAACGCTCGAAATAGCGGTCGGCGGTCGTAGTAATTAAATACAGTTCGTGCATTTTAGCAGATTTGGCCTTTTCGAGCAATTGCTCAACCAGGTTGGCGGCAATCTGCCTTCCCTGGTGCTGTGAATCGACTGCCACTGAGCGTAGCAGTGCTACGGAACCAAAACGTTCTAAGCCAGCCACGCCCACATACGTATCGTGCTCTTTGGCAATTAAAAAGTCGGGCAGGTTAAGGGGCAGATCATCGGTTGGTAAATCCCCCTGTTGAAGCAGTTTCATTATCACTTTTTTATCTTCTGGGCGAGCGTCTTCGATCTGAATAGCCATGAATAGGTTTATTTTTAGTTGCAACACTCAGGACCGCAGCAGGAACCACCAGTTGGGACAGGAACGGCATCAACTGCTCCAGAACTGCCTGAATCGTCAGCAGGCTTCTGAGCAAACACCGTGACACTGTAAATACCCCGGGCTGGCATGCCGTTGTCTCTCTGTTGGTACGTAACAATCTCAGCGGGGATTAAATACTGTTGCAATACGTCGATGGGTAAGGCTATTCTCCGCTCTTTCTGCACGATAATATTTTCAAATCCGGCCGCCTGCACCAGGTTAAGATAAGCTTGCTTTTGGATGGCTCCCGACACGCAACCGACGTACAATTCTGCGTCGCGCTGTAGACCCGCAGGTAACTCACCTTCTAACACGATGTCGGAAATACTAAAGTGACCACCCGGTTTTAGTATGCGGTACGTTTCAGAAAATGCTTTCTGCTTGTCTGGTACCAGATTCAATACGCAGTTACTCACGACCACGTCGGCCAAACCACGAGGTAACGGCATATCTTCAATATCACCATAGACAAATTCGACGTTGGCAAATCCTAACGCTTTTGCGTTCTGGCGGGCGCGGTCGATCATGGCCGGGGTCATATCCAACCCGATCACGCGGCCAGTCTCGCCGGTCTCGGCCCTGGCTACAAAGCAATCATTACCCGCCCCCGATCCCAGGTCGACCACCACATTGCCCGGCTTAATTTTGGCAAACTGCGTGGGTAGTCCGCAACCCAGGCCCAGGTCGGCCTGAGCTGCGTAACCGGTTAACTCATCGTATGACTGCGCCATAAGAATAGGCACATTCGAGGCCGTGGACCCTCCAGTCCGGGACGAATCACAACAGGAAGTAGGACCCGTAGTTGAGGGTCCGCAGCCGCAAGCCGTATCTGGAGATGAACCATCGTTCATCTGCTCCGCAATCGCGCCGTACTTCTGGCGTACAATCTCTTTCAGTTCCTGAGCAGTATTCATGGTTGATATATTAATTGTGATATTACGATAAACAAGGATAAAAATTTTAACAGCAGGTAGGGGACTGGGAAGGAACATAGGTAGCCAGCAAGTCACCAAACACGCGCTTTGTTTCCTCCCAGACGGCTTCATTAATGCAGTAGCAGACACGGGGCGGGTCAATCTCACCCGTAATCAGGCCAATCCGCTTTAACTCCTTCAAATGCTGGGAAACGGTCGGTTGGGCTAAGGGCAACTCATCGACCAGATCACCGCATACACATGACTTACGTTCGACTAACAATTGCAAAATAGCCACACGGGCGGGATGAGCGAAGGCCTTTGCCAGGTCTGCGATTCGATTTTGCTCTTCGGTAAAAACTTCAGTTTTCGTGACTCCCATACGGCAAATTTAATTGAATATTTATTAATCGTAATATTGCGATTAATGTATTTTGCTATTATAATTGAACAGGTATGATTCACTAAAAAAGTCAATATCCATACAGAAAACCCATTTATTTGACTTTAGTGTATTGAGCCAGGTTGCTTAGACAGATGGCCCAGTCGTGAATGCTAAACGGTTTGAATGTTAATGAAGAAGCATAGTTCATATAAGCAGCGATAAGATCGCAGGGAAGTTGACTGGTGGTTAAAATAAAGATGGGTAAGCGCTGCGTTTCATCGTGGGTGCGCAAAAAGGCCAAAAAATCTAATTCATCGGCACTGTTCTGTTCATTAATGGCCAGAATAACCAGGCTTGGCTTAAAGTTAGCTAAACTCTCCAACCAAATTTTTGCCTGTGCAGCATTATAGACCTGAGTAAAGGAAGCTTCGGGGAAACAGAGCTGTGAAGCCTGGTTTAACGTATCAGCCAGCATTGGATCCTCGTCCACAACTAAAATAGGGAATCCGGATGACATAACTTTTTTAAGTGACTAAAGAGTAAACGGTTTTGTCACCAAGTACGGCTGTTAAAAAAGCATGGATAAAAGTTTTTAAAGTTTCATTGCTGACACTTGCTGCCGCTATTTTTTATTAATTTGTCACTAGCCGCGATTTATCATACCGGTGGCAACCTGGTCACTCACTCCAGAATGAGACTGATTCCGGTTTTTATCCGATACAAAACAATTCCGGCTAACACAAATCACGAATGGTAATCGTTTAACCCCATTCCGAATGCGCATATTGATCCTCTTCCTGCTTGTTGGTCTCGTGCCTGCCATAAACAGTTTTGCTCAAAAAGATACATCGATTACGGTTGCTACGTATAACGTACGCTATGATAATAAAGGGGATGGGGTTAACGTCTGGCCCAATCGGAAAGAAAAGGTAAAAGCCTTAATCCAATTTCACGAGTTCGATCTGTTCGGAACTCAGGAAGGGCTGCGGAATCAGTTAAACGATATTGCCGAACTTAAAGAGTTCGCCTTTATTGGGGCCGGACGCGATGATGGCAAGGAAGCGGGAGAACATTCGGCTATTTTCTATAAAAAAGACCGGTTTAAGGTAGTTCAATCTGGTAACTTCTGGTTAAGCGAAACACCCGACAAACCAGGAAAAGGATGGGATGCTACGTGCTGTAATCGAATCTGCTCCTGGGCTAAACTTAACGATCTTAAAGCCAAAAAGGAATTCTATTTTTTCAGCGTTCACTTCGACCACCAGGGCGTAGAAGCACGTCGACAATCGGGTAAACTGATGGTTGAGAAAATAAAGGAAATCGCTACAAATACCCCCGTTATCCTGGTAGGAGATTTTAACTCGACTCCCGAAACAGAGCAGATCAAAATTATACAAACCCTACTCAGCGATGCACGGAACGTAACTGCTATGCCTCCCTATGGCCCTGAAGGCACGTTTAACAGCTTCAAACTTGATGCGCTCATGGACAAACGAATTGACTACATCTTTGTCAGCAAGCATTTCGATGTCTTAAAATACGGCGTATTAACCGACGCCAATCAACAGCGCTATCCATCAGATCACCAGCCGGTTGTGGTAAAAGTGGTGTTGAAGTAATAATGAGATTGAATACTAAGCGTGGGTTGCAGTTTTACCGCAGCGTTATCACTGGCTGGTTTCTTTCGCTGACCATACACGTTGCGTTGCCAGGAGTCAAAAAGACTCCGAAAAGCACGAATAGATAAATAAGGCGTTTTCTCATACGGAGCCTTCTTGCCGGAATGATAGGTAGTCAAACTACTCAGGCGTTAAGCGTGGGCCAACCACCTCCATGCCGTGAGCCAGGAACAGTTTGGTTAAATCGTCATCGGTTGGGCGGCCAGTAAATTTCCGAATGGCCTGGAAGTAGGCCTCCATAGTGCCGGCGGGTTGATAAACCGTCATCATGCGGCTCCTGTCATCGGTGAGCTTGACAAACGCATGCGGGATGCCTCTGGGTGCCAGCAAACTATCACCGGCTTTAAGCCCGAATTTCTCCTCACCAACCTGAAAGAGAAATTCACCTTCTATGATGTGAAACCATTCATCCTGCTGATGGTGAAGGTGCAATAGAGGGCCCCAGCCTTTCTTTTGGGTAGGCGAAGAATACCCCTCAAAAATGCACAGATCACCGTTGGTATCTTTACCTGAAACTTTCACCGACCCAGGCACTTCATTGAATCGGTCTTTACCGGACGCCACAAAAACTCCTTTTTTGACGCGGTCGTCGGGTAGAAAGGGCGCTAACCCCAGCAAGGGAGCGGAACTGAGCGTGAACGAGAGAAAACTACGGCGTTGCATGAAGAGATTGGGTAAAGGTTGTGTTAAATAAAGCAATTAAAGAGGTTCCAATCTTAAGTTGATTGAGCAAACGGTCGTGTTTAATCTGTTAATAGGGACGGGGATTTATTCGAGAGTTTTTAACTGCTAAACTAATTTCTCAGGCTTCCAGCCTGGATAAATATGCGTCTGGCCTACGTTTTTAAGGGACTTTACCCAGGAAAGTCAGTGTCCTTATCCAAATAAATATAACGATCAACCCCCACTATCCCCGTTTAATATTCAACGGTGGTAGTGGGGGTTGGGGAAGACACCCGGTTTAGCTCAGCTGCATGGTGCGGCTCTCTACCCGGTCAATCTGGATTGTTTTAGTCGTTACCTGATCCCCGATTTTCACCTGAATCTGGTAAGTACCGCTGGCTACCTCCGACAAATCGAACGTTTGATGAGCTCCTTTGCGCAGGTCTACGGTTTCGAAGAACAGCCGGCTTTTCTCATTGCGAATTTCGATTGTGGCCTTACCCGGATGGTGTCCCATCGTTAGTTTTAACTTACCAGCGTCTGTAAGCCAAAGGGCCAGGTTTTCGGTAACCACGTAGGTCGATGTTTCCCGCGAATTAACCTTGTGGTCATCGTTGGGGGCCGTGCTTAGGGTGCAGGCGAGTGCGAGGGCAAAAAATGTGTTCATGGTCGTTGTTGTTTAGTTGTTTAAAAAGAGGAAGTTTGGTGTCAGCCGCCAATCCGTTGGTCATCTTGACGAATCAAAGATGGCGGATGACTCTACAATAGCGAAGTCAATACTAAATGAGATGTTGGTATTGACCGATGAGTCGGATAAATTGACAGTTGAGCGGTAAGCACTGTACTGGTTAACGCTGACTGGAGAGTGGGCTGGTAGGCTGATACTTAGCGGCTATGGGGGTAATAATAAGCCAGAGGTCAGAGCGGATTGAGTGTTCGTACAGCATTTACTTTAAACAGAACCAGCCAGCCGGTCAAGATTCGTGGTCGGGCTTACATGAAAGAACAACGACGGGATGAAAACCGGTTAGTTCCCATTCGGCATGGACCTATTCAGGTTAATGTATTGGTCTTTTCCTACGCGTTGCCGATCCTACAGGTTAATTTTTCACTTTTAATAGCATCGTTCGCTTAATTCAGGTTCAGACCAAAAAGCACCCCGAACCACGGCTTTTGTTGATAAATCCATCGTTGACGATTTAGATCCGCCAGGTAGTCGATTCCTATAGCCAAGCCAACATTGAATACCCGTGCATCATAGATTGTCGCAAGCCCCGCATCCAAAATAACACCTTCATATTCAATGCCAATTGGGGTTTTTGTTACAAAGTCATTTATAACGGATGATCCAATACCGGCAAATAATCCATAACCAAAGCCTCGACTACGTAGCTCACGAACACTAAATCTGGGCGTCACGGGTTTCCATCGGTATTTGTATAAATCGATGCGACGGCCTACATACATGGCCGCATTAAAATTGGAGTTTAATTGAGCGGGTAAGCTCCCTCTAGAAGGCCTGATCTTAAAAGGAAGCGTAAAGACGTCAACATCAACTTCGGTACGTTTAAACGACCATGGTTTATAGGTCGATGGAGGTATAAAACGAGGCTGATTCTGCAAGGGGAGAATAAATTGTAGCGAGTCTCCTGAATCAACGACATAAACTTTTTGCCCCTTTAAATCGGGCTGAGTAGCCCGTACAAGCTTATAAAAATCGGGTTCTAACGTACCAGACTTAACGGTTACCCGACAACCTGATAAGAAACTGATAGCCGTGGTAAGGGTTAAATAGAAAACGAGTTTCCAAAAGACCGTATGACCAGGGGCAGATAGAAAGAACATGGTTAATAAACGCTCGGCGTTATTCAGGAATCAAAGAGATAAAATTATTTTTCACAAAGCTATCTACAACGCTACTGTTTTACTGCTGTTAGGGACCGGTTAAGTGTGACCACAGCAAGTAACGGCCTCTCTAATTCCTCAAAAACGTTCATATTCTCGCTTAAAGGTAAACCAGTCCCAAAACTCTGCCATGTCAATGTAGGGTACAGGCAGCAACTTATCAACTACGCTCGAGACTAAAAGTGAGTGACCTCATCCCCTTATCTTATACCGTCTGAAATCATGCCTATAATAGGTTCAATTCTGGCTGAGACTGGCCTGATGGAATGAGCAATGAATCAAAATGTCAATTCTTAACGAAGTGTACCCATATATCTGAAAACAAAAAAGCAGCTTTAGCCGAATGTAAACACAGCTTTTTAATACGATTTAGGGTGTTGGCTTAATCACCCTGTTTAACTTACTAGTAGCAAACGTGTCACTCTAGAAGCCTTTTTCCAGGCCGTGCTGTAGCGCGTTAAAATACGCTTCTTCCTTGAAGGAATATAAGAAAGGTGCCTTATGGGAAGCGCCTGAATAGTGTTTCTCTTTCTTCTCTAAGATGCTATACGACAAAATCTTTCGATTAAAGTTGCTCCTGTCCAGCTTTCGGCCCAGTATCGTTTCATAAAGCGTTTGCAGGTTCTTCAAGGTAAATTCTTTTGGTAAGAGATTGTACCCAATAGGCTGGTAGTTGAGCTGCCAACGCAGGGCCTGCAACGCTTTTGCTATAATTGACCCATGGTCAAACAGCATGTCTGGTAGTTGGTTGACATCCTGCCAGGCACAGGTAATTGAAGATTCATCCGGTTTAGGCATTACGTTATCATAGTTAACCAGCGCATAATAGCCAAGGGTGATAAATCGTTGCATGAGCCAGCTTTCTGCCGTTAATTCTACCCTGATGGATTGAAGTACTTCCTTCAAATGCTGCTTTCGATTCCGTTTAGCACTGCCAAATACGTGAAATTGCTGCAGGAAGACATCCGTTAACCCGGTGCGGGCGCTTAGAATTCGGGTTGCTGCCTCATCCAAATCCTCGTCTTTGCCAATAAAACCACCAGGCAGCATCCATTTCAGGTTGCTCCTGGACTGCAGCAAGAGCACCTTCAATTCATTTTGGTAGAACCCAAAAATGACATTATCGATGGAAACTGCTGGCAAAAAATGGTCTTGGTCATTAAGCAGATCGTTCACTTGAACAGGCACGTTTGCCATACATTAATTTTTTTATGTCGATGTTACATTTAGTTGTATATTGGGTCAAATTGACTCAATAAGCATCAACTTGACAGTTTGACGATGAGATGTCAAAGTTAAGACAATGACTACGGAGAAGGGCGGCTTCAGCAGTGGTCTCTATGAAAAGACAGGCAAGTGAGGCCATGCATAGCTGATAGTTGACTGAATTAGCTTGATACAGCCATCCGGTTTGTTGCACTGGTACAATGAGAATTCCAGAGAAAGGACAAATAATCAGAATGGTATGGGTACCGGGTGGCTCGTTCCAAATGGGTAACGATGCGTTTGCTAATGCCCGACCGGAACACCCGGTTACGGTGAAAGGATTTTGGATAGATAAGCCCGTGGGTGTAGTGTTAGGGTTTTACCGACCTGATTAGTATTTGAAATTCCCTGGCAATAATCTGCAAGGTCCTATGGATAGCTTTGACCCCAACGAACCGAACGCCATAAAACGTATCCAACGAGGTGGTTCGTTTCTATGCAGCCATCAATGTTATAACCGCTATAAAGCAGGCAGTTTTGGTAAAGGTGAAGTAATTAGCGGCAGTAATAACCTGGGTTTCCAATGCGGAAAATTTCTATAAGCAGTTTAAAATCATTTCGCCCTGAATGATATGAACAGGTATCAGGTAGAGCGTGGCATTGTTTAAATTTAACTATACTATGAAGAGAAAGAAAAAGAGTATTACTAATGCCAGATTAGGCATAGCGGCTATGGCGATTGGGCTGGTAACCATGCTGAGTTACAAGCCAATAGCGCTCGCTGATCTTCAATGGGGTAATGCAACCACGCAACTACCCAATATAATTTTCATTATTTCGGACGATCACACGTCTCAGGCCATTAGCGCTTATGGCAGCAAGCTGGCCAAGACACCCAACATCGACCGAATTGCCCGGGAAGGTGCTATTCTTTACAACAATGTCGTAGCTAACTCCATCTGTGGCCCTAGTCGGGCAACGTTGCTAACGGGCCAGTTTTCGCACCGCAATGGCTACAAATTCAATGAGAAAGTCTTTGACATTAACCAGCCGGTATTCTCTGAAGAATTGCAGAAGAACGGCTACCAAACCGCTTGGATTGGTAAAATGCACCTGGGTAGTCTACCCCATGGTTTCGACTACCTGAATATACTACCGGGCCACGGTAGTTATTACAACTCCGATTTCGTCGATTCCAACAATAAAACGACCCGCCATCCGGGCTACGTCACCGATGTGGTAACGAATTTATCTACCGACTGGCTGGCTCGCCGAGATAGCTCGAAGCCCTTTTTTCTGGTGGTCGGCCATAAAGCCACACACCGCGAGTGGATGCCAGCTCTGGAAGATTTAGGCGCTTACGACAAGGTTACCTTCCCCATACCCCCTACATTTTATGATACTTATGAAGGACGTATCGCTGCCCAGAAGCAGGACATGAGTATTGAGAAAACCATGAATTTGAAAGCCGATCTGAAAGTGCATGTTGACTATGAAGTCGATGAGGCCAGGGTGCCGGAGGAGAAAGCCCGGTTGAAAAAGATGCTCTATAACGATGCTGCAACCACCCCTGCGCAGGAAAAACAGTTGGAAACCTACGTTCGGGAAGGGTCCTTCAAACGACTTACCTCTGAACAGAAAAAAGTATTTTCGGGCTATTACGCTAAAATCAGTCAGGAATTTGACGAGAAAAAGCTGACGGGCAAGGCCCTTACGGAATGGAAGTATCAACGGTATCTGAAAGATTACCTATCCACGGCTAACTCGCTGGACCGTAACATTGGCAAACTGCTTGATTACTTGGACAAAACCGGGCTGGCTAAAAACACGGTAGTTATTTACACCTCCGATCAGGGTTTTTACCTGGGCGAGCACGGTTGGTTCGATAAACGGTGGATCTACGAAGAGTCGCTGAAAACGCCGTTTGTCATTCGGTATCCAGGCGTAATCAAACCCGGTAGTCAGGTAAAGCAGGTGGTATCAAACGTCGACTGGGCTCCGACGCTACTCAGTCTGGCTGGTACTCGCATTCCAGATTATATTCAGGGTGAATCGTTCCTGCCGGTGTTGAAAGGCGAGAAGAAGGCCTGGCGGGATCAAGCCTATTATCACTATTATGAATATCCGCAGCCGCACCATGTGTCACCCCACTTTGGCCTGCGTACGAAACAATACACCCTGGCACATTTTTACGGGCCGGACCATTTCTGGGAGCTATACGATATTCAGAAAGACCCCCAAAACCTCAGAAATTTATACGGTCAGAAAGGGTACGAGCGCGTAACGGCTGCGCTGAAAAAGCAATTGAAAGAGCAAATCGTCAAGTATAAAGATGAGGAAGCCCTTAAGCTTGTGGAAGCTAACCCTCAGTAATCGTATACTCGGTCGATCAGCAGACACATTCATAAAGCCGCTAGCTTTTTATAGAATTGCGCAGGCATTACAAAAGCCACTATCAATCAGTGCAGAGAAAGAGTAATTAATGCTGTTTTAACGGTCGATTAGTTAACTGTAAATGAATGAGTGTAGAGCTGTTAACTGTTAGCAAAATGGTTCACGAACCCCTCTATCCTTTTCAAAGAAAAAACAGGAACATGACTTAAAATAGCTGACAATGAAGGTAATCCTACATAAAAAAGTGGTTAAATGCCAACAAGTATCAGAAGTATGAATGGCTTCTTATATGACGATCCTCGCTCTGGTCTCGAACGACTCTACCTAAACTACCGTCTAGTAAATAAACTAAGTTTATATAAAAGTAGATTCAACTGGCAATAATGCGTAGCTACTTTTACTTATATTTACGATTCCTATTTATTATTAACCTACTATTTACTCGCCTATGTTCCATTCTACCCAGCCTTTAATCTACGTAGTAGATGATGACCATGATGAACATTGCT
The DNA here is from genome assembly GCA_035296465.1 of Spirosoma sp. Classification (GTDB taxonomy): domain Bacteria; phylum Bacteroidota; class Bacteroidia; order Cytophagales; family Spirosomataceae; genus Spirosoma. Next base: position 1,167 of record DATHAW010000744.1, on the reverse strand, counting down.
TACTGAAAACCGTTTTTAGCCGTCAATATGCCAACTGCATCCTGCGCTGCCTGAGCGATGGTACCGAGTTGGTTACCCGGCTTACCCACTGCCTCGACGGACGAATGCCCGACTTGATCCTGCTGGATTGGCACATGCCTCTCCTGGGCGGGCACCAGGTATTGCAACTCTTGAAAGAAGACGCACAGTGGCGCTCGATACCCGTTGTCGTACGCAGTTCATCCGAGCGGTATGACCACATAAACACAAGCTACGACCTGGGAGCTAAGGCATTTATTATGAAGTCCAGTAACTACCAGCAGTTTGCCGACTCGATGATGGCCCTGCCTTATTAGTGATTGAATTAAAACCACGTAGGTCGTAATCCCTGTTTTGTGTAGTTATGGCTCTTTGCCCTATTAGCACACAAGGTGTTTCGCTTCTTATCGATGCACTGTGTAAATTCGGCGCTGCTGTGTCTACAATAAAAACTATCTTTCCTAAACCTGGTTAATCCAACAGTCTTCCATTTGTTACTCTGCTTCGCCCGTGCTGGTAATGCGTAGCGCTGTGCTAAGCGCATCTGTATCCTTTCAATCAGGCCAATCGGGTTGAGAACGGGCAAATAGCGAAACTTCCATACGTATGACCATGAACTATGTACGTCGTGGAAACGGCAAACCCCTATTGCTCGTCCATGGCATCGGCAGCTCTCACCGCTCATGGGATTTAATCATTGATGACCTAGCCGCCGAGCGCGACGTAATTGCCTTAGATCTGCCGGGCTTCGGCCAAACACCACCCTTGGCCTGTGAAACATCCATTCGTACCCTGGCCGATGCAGTTACGGCTTTCCTGACCCAAAACGATCTGTTGGGTATCGATGCAGTCGGCAGTTCGATGGGGGCACGGTTAGTACTTGAACTCGCCAGGCGCGGTGGCGTTCTGGGGGCAGTTGTCTCGCTCGATCCAGGTGGTTTCTGGCAGCGCTGGGAGATTCCCTTTTTCTATCACTCGGTTCGCCTGTCGGCCCAACTGGTTGACCTATTACAGCCCGCACTGCCTCTTTTGACAGAAAATTCCCTCGGTCGAACCTTGCTGTTGGCTCAGTTCTCGGCCCGCCCCTGGACGGTCCCGGCTTCAGTAGCTTTGACCGAATTACGATCGTTCAGGCCCACGCTCACCTTT
>DATHAW010000743.1:0-10642 GCA_035296465.1 Spirosoma sp. | reverse complement strand
ATATACTTCTCAATGTAGGCCAGCTCGTGGGTTAAGGGAATCTGCTCTGCCTGCGTTTCGTACAGGCTAAAGCGCAGCAAATCCGAGAGTTTATTCAAATATACCGAGGCCCTGGACGCGTCTCGCTCAATGAGAATGTCAATATTATGGAGGGTGTTGAACAAAAAATGGGGATTGAGTTGGGCTTTCAGCAAGGCCAGTTCGGTGCGCAGGGTTTTATTAGCCACCTGTTCTTTAAGGTGATTATCGGTATACCAGCTTAGAAAGACGCGCAGCAAGGTGCCCATTGTGCCATTGACCAGGGCCAGCAAGGTAAAGCCGGTCAACAGGACCAAGAGATCGGTCAGGGAAAAGAGAATGAACTGGGTCTGATGCAGGGCCAAATAAACAATAATCGTCGTGGCCAGGGATACCAACCCCGTAGATAACAGGGCTACGCAAAGGCTGGCCACCAGGCCCAAACCCAGAAAGCGCCTGATCCGGCCAGGGGTCAGGTAGCGGGGTACTAACCAACCATAAAACGCATAGAAACTACAGAGTCCAGTCAGGAAGGTGAACAGGATGATGGCGATCCAATCCTCCCAATCGGCAAAATCAGGCTGGTCGGTGGCTTGCGAGAGAACAAACACAAAGCTAACCAGGAATCCATACAGGAGCCAATAGCTCAAATGCAGCAGGCGCAGGGTTGCTTTTTTCATCGGGTGGCGGCCAGAAAAAAGTGGGCAATCGTTTCGGCCTCGTGCAAGTTAATGGTAACCCCACTCATGTTGGCGGTAATGGCCACCACCAGATTCTGCTCGGGGTACAGTAACAGAAAGGTTCTACCCCCGTCGATTGAGCCGCCGTGGTGGATAATCGTTCGGTTTTGGGCATCGGTGTTAATTCGCCACCCGATGCCATAATGGGTATTGCTCCCGTCCCGCAATAGCTGGGGCGTAAACAACATGGCGGTTGTTTGCGGACCAACTACTTTATGACTCAGCAGTCCGCAGCCCAGTTTAACTAAATCAACGGGTGTGGATAAAAGACCGCCCCCCGCCCATTTGTAACTATTGTCGACCATGGCCGCATTGACCAGTTTGTTCGACCGGTGCTCATAAAACCGGACCCGGTTGTTGACCAAACGGTCGCTGTAATCCGGGCTGGTATCGGTCATACCCAGGGGGGTAAAAACGGCCTCCTGCATGTAGGATAAGTAGTCGGTGTGGCTGGCCCCTTCAATGACCGCACTCAGTAAGGAGTAGCCATAGGTGGAGTAGCTATAAGCGCTGCCGGGTTGAAACAGTAAGCTGTCATGACGGAAGATCGCCAGCCCGGCTTGCACATCGGTGTACCGTATCGGACAGGCCAGGGGGTCATCCTCCCGATAATGGCGAATGCCAGCCGTGTGGGTGGCCAGCTGGCGAGGCGTAAACGAATATTTTTTGGCTGGAAAGGAAGGTACATACTGGTGAAGGGGAGCATCCAGGTTGAGCTTGTTTTCATCCACTAATCGGCCCAGGGCAACCGACGTTAGCGATTTGGAAACCGAGCCTAACCGGAATTTGGACTGGATGGTGACGGGTTGCCGGTTTTCAAGATCGGCGAAGCCAAAGCCCTGTGCCCAGAGTACGTGCTGGGTGGTGCCCACGCAAACGGAGATACCGGGGATATCCTGCTTTACGCGTAACGAGTCAACATACCGCTGGGCAAACTGAATCGCCTGCTGATAGGCTTTGTTTTTGATGATGGGCGGATGGGGACTGTGTTGACCGACGGCTGGATAGAGATTTAACAGGCCTGCCAGGATGAGTAATTTCTTCATAAAGAACCGTGTTTACTTGTTGGTTGGCTCAAAATTGGCCCATCCCGCACCCGCCTGAAAATAGAATCGGCCAACTGGCGAATTTTGTCTGTCAAAAACGAGTCTCATCCTGTATCGTGGGTTTGGCTACGATTTTTGCCCCGTTGCTGCCCCATAGTGCTCTTGAGCAAACTCGATGAATAAGCTTATTGGGATCAGAGCCAAGTAAGGGGGCAACTCCCGCTTCTCCCCCACCCATTACTGCTCCTTTAAGGTTTAGCTAGATTTTTCGCCCGTACAACGTCTTGATGCCCTGAGGCATGGAGATGGGGAAATTGTCTAGTTCCCGATCCACCTGTTTGTGGTCATGGGGCACTGGCCGGGAGATGTAGTGGGGATTGATAAAGAGGATGTTAATCCGCTCATGAACCTGCCCCCTTATGCGTTCGGTATGCTTAAGTAAGTGCTCACTGCTAGTGGTCGTCTTGAACGCCTATAAAGTGGCTAAGATTCTCACTTCACCCGGTTGCCTGCTCGGCCGCAAATGTCCACTTTTGGCTGACGACCTACAGCCGAGCCTTTGTTCGAGGTATTGATAAAAAGTAGGGCTATGACAATCCCTCGCTCTTTTTATAAGTAAGCCCATAATGTCTTATTTACTTAATCGTAATTGCTCCAGTTTACGTTTGGTGTCAGCTTTAGGCGACAGCTTCAAGGCCTGCTCATAGCTTGACCTGGCCTTATCAGCCTGACCCGCAGAAACATACCCATCGCCCAGGCCTTCGTGAGCAAAGGCTTCGTTGGGAAATTGGCGGGCCGCTAGCTGGAAGCTCTTCGAGCCGCTGGCATTCTGCCGCACGTGCGTGAAAGGCTTTTACTCGGTTTTTACGCCCATCCAGGTCTCTCCGCCAGGCGATTTTTACAAATCCGGCACCGAACCCTTTGAAGACTGCTTCTCTATACCCTTTGACCCCACCAAAGGACTAGGTGCTGATAGTGATTTTAGATTTGATTACGCCTGCCGGACAAAATGCTGGGCAATCCTGTCGAGTTATACACTGGATGTATTCGATGATCAATTCACCAATGGCGGGCTGATCGCCAAACGGAAAGTGGGTGCGATCCCCTTTTATCAGCACAGCCCCTGCCTGGTCGAACTCCGGCAGGGTTCGCTCACTAAAGATGCCTTCCGGTACTATAAACTGTTTCAAGACCAGACCCAGAACACGGGCGGCTTAGCCGATACGCCCCCAACGGCCCTGATTGGTAATGTCCATAACGTGGCGAACCCCGGTGAGGCGGTCATCGGCTATTTTACGGCATCAGGCATCTCGGTCATTCATCACTATGTAAACCGCCAGGATGCCGTTGGTTTACCCTATGGATCAAGCGATCCCACGTTTGTGCCCCAGTCAGCGGGGGAGGAGCTGTTTTTTGCCCTTAACCGGCGTGCCCCATTCTGGAGCCGTCTCCCCCCAATGATATTCGCCTGTTCATTGATGGTACGCAACGGCCACCAACGGCCATCTGCGCACCCAGCGAGAGCCAAACACCCCTCAGGCCCGTAGGCTGGCCAGATTGATGGTTGATACTTTAAAAAAACAGTCTTTGAAGGCTGCCTGGTTACTCTTATTTGTAAGCGGTGTTTTTAGTCTGGCTGTTTCTCGAAGGAGCCTTTGCCAACGGATACCAAATCACAGGGTTGTGCCCAGTTCGCTCCTTATCAAGGCATGTATAGACTTAGTGGCCTGTGTTGTACCAGCATTACTTTCCCTCAAATTAGAATGGGCAAAAACCAATCCTTCACGGTTGATGCAACCTACTATACCTTCAATGGTGCTGTTATTAGCAACGTTCCAGTGGTGGTAGTTGGAGGACTCATGACGATCTATATAATAGCCTGTGTGAACAGCTGCACTGAAAGATGGTTCTACATCCTGTTAGCGAAATTTCGATTAACACACTTGACTTGTCCTGGAAAAAGTTGACCAGTACTTAGCCATATGCTGCGATTATCCTTCAATGACTTTCAAACCTTGGTAACGCAAGATGGACAATGGGCTGAAACCAAAAATCCTTCGGAAGGCATCTACCATTCGAGTTATAGTACGGTCTTCAATACACCCATAGCTCAGGGCAGCGCTATTAATATCACCATCCGGGAAGATATCACCCTGATCAAAGCCCAGCTCAGTTTTAAACAGGACACGACAGTTGACATGGAGTCTTTCCAGCCTCAGGTAGGGTTTTGGTATTGTATAAAAGGTAAGCTAAACTTATATAGGCAAAACGTACTACCCCGACCCGACAGCCAGCAGCACTTTCAACTGGGCGCGCGAGATGCTTTCTTTTATGTGACGGCGGCTTCCAGTGGCTGGATGCAGTTTGAGCAGGGCAAAGCCTATCAAGCGCTGTACGTACTATTTAGCTACTCTTCGTTCAAACAACTCGTTGGGGAACAACTGGCTACTATGCCCACCGAGTTGAGTAACGCCCTGGGGGAGGATAACGGCTATTTTTCTGGGTTTCATAAACTCCCTTCCCAAATGGTCGCCTTGTGTGAGTCTCTCTTTGATAACCCTTACGAGGGAAAAAGCCGGCAATTCTACCGGGAGGCCAAAGTCATTGAACTCCTAGCCTACCAGATAGACCAGTTAAGTAAGCCGGCTGGTGAACAAGGCTCAACCGGCCTAAAGCTAACACCAGAGGAAGAAGTCCGGCTTCAGGATGCCCATGATGTACTGCTCTCCTCGCTGGCTAATCCTCCCTCCCTGCTGGAGCTAGCCAGCCAGATTAAGATGAGCGACTACCGCTTTAAGAATGGCTTTCGTCAGTTATATGGCATTACCCCCTATCGGTTTGTTGCCGATCAACGCTTGTTCAAAGCCAGAGAGCTGATCCAGACCAACCAGATGAACGTAACCCAAGCCGCCGCTGCCGTAGGCTATACGTCCCTGGGCTCCTTCTCGAACAGTTTCTACGAAAAGTTTGGCATTCGTCCCAGTGATTTGTAATCCTCATTACCAGTAGCGCTTGCGGAAAACGCGCTCAGTTAAACGTACATCATCCGCTTACCAGCTTCCTACCGGTACCTATAGTAAGTAAACTCATACCCATTGATGGGGGTCTACTATCGGGGCTTTTGAGAAAGCAAACAAGCTGTTACAGGATCAATCAATCGGTTCCCCTCTGATCGCAGAAAAAGTTGAAGAGGATAAGCCCACTTCATTTGGGATAACAGTATCCAAATTCGTAGGACTTAATATTGTCCCGTAGTGCAATGTTGCTTCAACGGTAGTGATGGGTAAACGCTTAACTTCTGCTTTATGCCTGGCTTTACCCCTGCTGGTGAGCTTGAGGTTGGTAAACTTGCCAACATTGACCAACCGTGTAATCAATGCAGCTCTCTTTTTTACCCGCCCCTAATCAATGGTCACATCACGAATCGGTTTGCTAGTCATAATACTGCTGAGTGCACTGGCTTGCCAGGCGCAAATGCATCACTCTCATAACGACGGTAAAGGAGTAGCTGATGGATTTCCCGCTTATAAGAACGTGCTGACCAAGGTCTTAACCGATTCTGGGTTGGTCAACAAAGAAATCAAGTTCTTGCAGATGACCCTGGCACCGGGAGCCAGCGATACGATTGCTCACCGTCATCAATGTGAGGTGTTTATTTATGTGCAGGAAGGATCTTTGGTTTATCGGGAGGGGTCCAAAAAGCCTGTAACCTACCGACAAGGTGAGATTTTACACGAGATCCCGTACAGCCTACACACCTTACACGCGAATGCCAGTACCAGTGAGCCTGTCAAGCTGTTGTTGGTATTCTTGTATACCACAGGTAAACCTACCTATCGCCGGGAATATTCACCTAAATAAGTAGACGGGAGGGGTGATTGACGATGGCGGTCCTAAATAAACGTTAACCAATCCTCTTGGCTGGCAAATGGAATGAATGAGACTGACGGGAAGTAAACAGGAAGATGAATAGTTACAAGGCAAGATTTTGGACCATTTTAACGGGCTTAACCTACCTAAGCCAATCGTATACTCCCAGTGTAGCGCAGATTATTTATCCGGGTCAACACTGGCAGCAATACGCCGAGCCAGCCCAGGCTGGCTGGTCAGTTAATCAACTCGAAGGGGCTAAACGCTATGCTGACAGCATTGGCTTAGCCGCAACGATGATTATCCATAAAGGTGCGGTCGTAGCCAGCTGGGGCGATGTTGAACGCAAATACCGGGTTCATTCCATCCGGAAGAGTTTTATCAATGCCCTCTATGGCATGTCGGTGCGGGATGGGCAAATCAAACTGGACCAAACCCTCGCTCAGCTATGCATTGATGACGGGGTCAATCCACTCAGCCCGGCCGAGAAACAGGCAACCGTACACGATCTGTTGCAGGCCCGCTCGGGTATCTTTTTACCGGCAGCCTACGAAGGCAGGCCCCAGAAGCCACCCCGGGGCAGCCATCCCCATGGCACCTTCTGGCTCTACAACAACTGGGATTTCAACGTATTAGGCACAATTCTCGAGCAGAGAACGAAGCGACGTTTCTTTGATGATTTACAGCAACGGGTGACCCAGCCCCTGCAGATGGAAGACGTCGATAGCCTCGATGCCGTCTATGACTACGAACTAGAGCGATCGCAACACCCGGCTTATACCTTCAAGATGTCGACGCGGGATATGGCCCGTTTTGGCTTGCTGTACATGACCAACGGCCGGTGGAAAGATGCCCAGTTGGTCCCCACTTCCTGGGTGAAGGAAAGCACCCAGGCCTACTCGCTCAGCGACGATGGACTCAACTTAGGCTACGGCTATCTGTGGTGGGTCAATCAGGGTATCTTCAAAGACCGGGGCATGTACAGCGCAGCAGGCATGGGTGGCCACCATATATTCGTCTTTCCCCGCGACAGTGTGGTAGTGGTCGTGCGGTCGGATACGTACCAGAACAAGTTTGTTTCCCTTTCGGCCGAGTATGCTCTGCTTCAAAAGATACTGGCGGCCAAAACCCAGAGCCCCCCGGCTAAATCCGACTTAGTTCCGCTCCCCTCCAGCCGCCAGCCATCCCGGCCTGGTTTCGCCCCGCCGATTGACGGTAACCGGTACGTAGGCCGCTATCAGTTTGACGACGAATGGATGGCCATCACGACCGGCCAGTCGGGCTTAATTATGGATTCGCAGTTTATGGGCAAACTGTATTTGATCCCCATCACTGAATCGCTTTTCCAGCTAAAAGACCAGGAAAACTACATCAGTTTTGTGTTCGATAAACAAGGGAAAGCCATTCAGCTATTCTATCACGACCAATCTAAGCTCAGTCATGCCAAACCCTAACCAATTGAGCTCCCGGCTAAAGAAGCTGGCGGGGCTGGTCCTGCTGCTGGTTCAGGCGGCGGGTAGTTGGGCCCAGCCAGGTGTGGCCCAACTCAACCTACCCTATTTCCGGGCAGAACTGGATTCCATCCGGATTCGGTTGAAAATACCCGCAATGGCGGTGGCCCTCAGGCAGGGTGACTCGCTGGTGCTGGCCGAAGGTCTTGGCTACGCCGACCTGGAGCGTCAGCTGCGGGCCACCCCACAAACATCTTTTCGGGTAGCCTCCATTACCAAAACCTTTACCTCCACGCTGCTGATGCAACTGGTTGAAGCGGGAAAAATTCGATTGAACACGCCCATCGCCCACTACGGCCTGAGTTTTGGTAATCCCCGGATTCAGGTTCAGCACTTGCTGACCCATACCTCAGAAGGGGAACCCGGTACGTATTTTCACTACGATGGCTACCGCTACGGCCGCTTAGGGCCTATCATCGAGCAAGCGGCCGGCCTGCCCTTCTATCAGCTGCTGATGGAACGTATCGTCCATCCACTCGGGATGAGCTCCACCGCACCGGGCATCTCCCTGGCCGCTTATTTCCCCTACGTGAGCCAGCGCCCCGAGCTGCGGCCTAACTTCGAGCTGGCCTTCACCCGGCTGGCTAAACCCTACGCCCTGGACGTCAGGGGAACCGTCACGCCAACCAACAACCTGGATGAATTCGGGGCCTTCGGCGGGCTGGCAACGACCGTCCTGGATCTGTTAACGTATTCGGCGGCCATCGACCGTCACCAGTTTGTCAGTGCTGCTACCCAACTAACTATCTTTACGCCCAACAAGACCACAACCGGCCAGCCTACGCCCTATGGGCTGGGCTGGTACGTGCAGCGCTACCAGGGGCTGGATTATTACTGGCACTTTGGCCAGACGCGGGGTGAGTCGGGCCTGCTGGTCAAAGTGCCGGCTCGTCAGCTGACGCTGGTCGTGCTGGCCAATACGGATCAGCTTAGCCAGCCTTTTCCCTTAGGCGATGGCGACCTGTTTACCTCGCCGGTGGGCCAGTTGCTCTACAAGTACTGGCTCAACGAGGACCCTGCTTTCAAACCCGTTAACTACCAGCTTGCCCTGCCCCAGCTACGGACCCAGCTGACGAGTCTGCAAGAGGAGCCGCACCGGGCGTTTGTCGCCAAAGAACTCATCAGCCAGGCGAGTATGGCCCTGGTTCAGGGAGACAGCCTCCGGACTCACCAGCTGTATGGCCTCTACCCGCTGCTGGCGGATAAACCGAAGAAGACCGTACCAATGGGCACGACGGTGGCCGTTCTGGAGCGGGTGGGCGTTGAACAGAACCGCACGCAGGCGTTTACCCTTACCCGGCCAACGCGCGTACGCATCTACGGGGTGGGGGAAAACTGCTCGGCGGATGGCTCCTCCTGGTGTGATTACGGCTGGATTGAAGACAGTGCCGGACGCCGGCCGTGGCAGATGGTGGGCCAGCCTACCCAGGCCGCGGGCGGAGCGACTAAAAACCAACGGGTAGACCAAATGCTCACCTTGCCAGCGGGACGCTATCGGCTGCGCTATAGTTCGGACGGTGGTCATGCCTACAACCACTGGGACTCAGCACCCCCAGCTGATTTCTTTTGGGGTATTAAAGTGTTGAAAGCGGGTCCATGAAGGGACTACCGCCCCAAGATTCGCTAGCTAGTTTTACCAATTAATTCACTTACTAACGTCTGTATGGTACCCCGACTTACCAGGCTACTCATCGTTTTGATTCCCGCTTTCTTGGCTGCCTGCGTGGACCCGTTCGAACCCGGGTTCGATCAGTCAGTCAACGTGATCGTGGTGGATGGTACCATCAGCAACCTGCCCGAACCGCAGGTGGTGCGGCTCAGCCGCTCGCAGGCTGAGCGGCTGAGCGGCCAGTTCAGCACGGTGCCCATTACCAAAGCGACGGTGGAGGTGGTCGTCGATTCCACCCAGGTCATCGCCTGCCCTGAAACCCTTGATGGGCGCTATCAACTACCCAATGATTTCAAGGGTCAGGTCGGCCACGCCTATCAACTGCGGTTTACGCTGCCCGACGGAACCCGGTTTGAATCCACCCAACAGGTGATGCCCGCCGGACCGCCGATTGACCAGGTCAGCGTCCGGTTCAATCCCACCAGTTTACCCATTGGGCAATTAGCCAACTACCGGGCCGCCCACGACTTATTTGTTGACGCCCGGGACCCGGCCGACCAGCGCAACTACTACCGCTGGGAGTGGAACCTGTGGGAACGTCAGAACTGGTGCCGTAGCTGTCGGCAGGGCGTCTATGCCATCAATAAGGTGTTACCCAATGTGTACCGGGACCGGGACTACTTCGTGACCGGCTCCGAGCGGTACGAAGACTGCTTTAGCCCTTTGCCGGGGAAAGCAGGTGAAGAAGCGCCGGAGGTGCCTAAAGAGGATTGGATCTACGATTACGGCTGCCGCACGCCCTGCTGGCAAAGAATTTCTGGCTACAACATCGTGTTGTTTGATGATAAGTTCGCCAATGGCGGCTTAATCAGTCGGCAGCGCGTCGCGCAGGTTCCCTTCTACAATCCGCAACCGGTCCTGGTGGACATCCGCCAGTTTTCGCTGACGGCCGATGCTTATGGGTATTATAAGCGCTTCGCTGAGCAGACGCAGTCGGTGGGTGGGTTGACCGACACCCCGCCGACGGCCTTACCGGGCAACGTTCGTTCGGTGAATGAACCCCGGCTTGGGGTCGTGGGCTACTTCACCGCTTCGGCGGTTTCGCTGGTCCATTATTGGCTGGAGCGGAAGGATACGCAGGGTGTACTCTCCTATGGATCAGCCGCAGGGGTCGATACGCTCAATGCCGTGGGCGGTTACGGCAAACCGCAGGATGGCTTATTCTACGCCCTGAATGCGCGTCAGCCCAACCCCGAGCCGCCCCCGCCCTATCTGGGTGAGCGCACGCGAGCCAACGTTCGCTTATGGCCCAACAGTGACCGTCCTCCGTTAGCCCCCTGCCGGCAAACGGAGGACCAAACACCATTTAAGCCCGAGGGCTGGCGGGAGTAACCAACACGGGCTGACCCGTCTCAGGACCTAGTCAAGGCCCTCTGAAGTCGGGGGCCGCTTTGCAATCGGGCGTTTGAGGACCCGTTGGCCTGGGTTACTCCTTGCTGCTCGCCAGACCCATCGCTCAGGTAGGTAACAGCCCCATCCGGCAGCTTACAAACGATTTGGCCGGTAATCCACCCGCACCGGTTGGTTCATAGAATAGAATGACCCTGTTTGTCGACACAGCAGCCAGGTTCACCAAACGTATAGTTATGCGCCCAGGTCTTTTATCGCATGTTGCCTTTCTGCTGCTGATTGCCAGGCTCTCCACCCTGGCCCAGGCCCAGATTTTGTACCCAGTCAAGGGCACCGTCCGCGATTCGGCTACTGGGCATCCCCTCGAACGGGCGGCCGTCGTCATCGACTACGAGAAGGGAACTCTGGGCGCCTACACGGATGAACAGGGGCAGTTTT
>DATHAW010000742.1:0-4909 GCA_035296465.1 Spirosoma sp. | reverse complement strand
CATGCGTGCCCGTGGTGCAAAAGTTACCGACGTTGTTATCATTGTTATTGCGGCCGACGACAGCATCATGCCCCAAACCCGCGAGGCCATCAACCACGCGCAGGTGGCCGGCGTTCCTATCGTGTTTGCCTTCTCGAAGGTAGACAAGCCGGGAGCCGATGCCGAAAAAATCCGGCAGGAACTCGCTTCCATGAATATGCTCGTTGAAGAGTGGGGCGGTAAATACCAGGCACAGGAGATTTCCTCCAAGTCGGGTATGGGTGTCGATGATCTGCTCGAAAAAGTACTACTCGAAGCTGAACTGCTGGAGTTGAAGGCCAACCCCGTTCGCCGGGCGCTGGGTACAGTTATCGAAGCCTCACTTGACAAAGGCCGCGGCTACGTATCGACTGTTCTGGTTGAAAACGGTACGCTGCGCCAGGGTGATATTATGCTCGTTGGTGCCCACTTTGGCCGCATCCGGGCCATGACCAACGACAGGGGCGAACGCATCAAAGAAGCTGGTCCAGCTCAACCGGTGCAGATCTTGGGGTTACCGGGTGCCCCGCAGGCAGGCGACAAGTTCAACGTAATGGAAACGGAGCGCGAAGCCCGCGAAATTGCGAACAAACGGGAACAGTTGCTGCGTGAGCAGACGCTACGCACCCGCAAGCACATAACGCTCGAAGAAATCGGTCGCCGGAAGGCAATCGGTACCTTCAAAGAGCTCAACGTGATTGTGAAAGGTGACGTTGACGGTTCCGTAGAAGCCCTGTCTGATTCGCTGTTGCAGTTGTCGACGGAGGAAATCCAGGTGAACATCATTCACAAAGCCGTTGGACAGATTTCAGAATCCGACGTCTTGCTGGCATCGGCTTCAGATGCGGTCGTTGTTGGATTCCAGGTGCGACCATCGGCAAGTGCTCGCAGACTGGCAGATCAGGAACAGATCGAACTCCGTTTCTACTCGATCATCTACGACGCCATCAACGAAATCAGAGATGCTATGGAAGGCCTGCTGGCCCCGACCGTCGAAGAGGTAATTGTGGGTAATGTTGAGGTTCGCGATGTGTTCAAGATCACCAAGATCGGTACGGTTGCCGGTTGCTACGTAACGGAAGGCACGGTTAAGCGAAACAACAAAATCCGGATCATCCGCGACTTCATTGTTATTCACACGGGCGAAATCAGTGCGCTGAAACGCTTTAAGGACGACGTAAACGAGGTTAAGTTCGGCTACGAATGTGGTCTGAGCATCAAAAACTTCAACGATATCGAAGTAGGCGACGTGATCGAAAGCTTCGAGTTGAAGGAAGTGAAGCGGACGCTTTAGTAAATGTATTTTAAGGACGCCGAATAGGCAGAACAGAATATAAAAACAGCCCAGTCGATTTGTCCGATTGGGCTGTTTTTTGTTTCCATGTAAAAACGTTTAGGATGAGGCTTCTCACTGTTAGCGACATACACGGCCGAACGGTCTGGAAAGAAGCTAATCTTTCGGCTTATGACCGTATCGTTTTTTTGGGTGATTACACCGATAGTTATTCAATTGACGACGATACAATTTTCGCTAACCTCAACGAGATCATCCAGCTAAAACGGCAGGATCCTTTAAAGTTTAAACTGCTCATCGGCAACCACGATGCCCAGTACCTGCACTTTCCACACTACCGCTGTTCGGGTTTTCGGGTGTGGGCGCAACCCGCTTTGAGTGATTTATTTGCCCGGAATGCGTCTCTGTTTGAGATTGCCCATCAGGAGGGTTCCTATCTGTTCACACACGCGGGTGTATCGGGTAAGTGGTTTAGCAGATTGCTCGCTGAAACTCAACAAATCGAACGAGCCTTAACGCCCGACTTTGCCGTTGCGGCTTTGCTCAATGAGGTTCACCAGCAGCCGCTTCAGGTCAGGGATTTACTGTTTGAGGTTGGGCCACAACGGGGCGGCACCGACCCATTTAGCGGACCCGTTTGGGCCGACCGCGCCGAAACCCGTTATGATTTTTTGCCGGGCTTTCATCAGGTGGTTGGCCATACGCCCATTAGCGACTTCAGGACGTATGGCGACGAAGCCGGGTCTATTACCTATACCGACGTACTACAAACACAAACAAGGTTTTATGAACTCACTATCCCTGATTAACTTGGGCATTTGCCGTACCAATCAGCTTTGGCAGGACGTTGTTAGAGTAAGTAGTTATAGGTATTTTGGCTATCAGGGGTAGAAATGCGCTGCTAAGCGCCTATACACTACGATGCCTGAATCCAGAAGCGTTAAGTCTGTACGTTGCCCATATCCCTCTGAATGAATTTCCTGTATCCTTCCTTTCTAGTTGGTTTGCTGGCTGTTTCGGTGCCGATTGCCATCCATCTTTTCAATTTTCGTCGGACGCGCCGGGTATTTTTCACCAATGTAGCGCTATTACGGACTGTACAAACCGAGACAAAATCGTTTCGGCGGCTAAAGCACTGGCTCATCCTGGCGTGTCGCTGTCTTTTTCTGGCCTGTCTGGTGTTGGCTTTTGCCCAGCCCTTTATCCCCAGCAAAAACAAGCTTGGCCTGTCGAGACAGGGGGTAACGAGTTTTTACGTCGACAACTCGTATAGTATGCAGAACGAACGTAACGAGAAACGCTACCTCGACGTGGCTACCAGCAAATTAGACGAACTGCTGACCCTGTTCCGTAATGCTACGTCGCTGCAATTAATCACAAACGATTTTTCGGCCGCTGAACAGCAGACCGGCACGTCGGAAGCCATACGCGACCGGGTTACGGCCGTGCGGTTTGCCCATACGCCCCGGGCGCTCGAAACCGTTTACCGTCGCCAACGCAACCTGCTCAGTTCACTCAATCCAGGTGGGCGAAATCAGCTTTTCTGGTTCTCTGATTTTCAGAAGAGTACCGTCGGTGATCTGTCACGGCTTAAAATAGATACGACTGACCGGCTCTTCATTGTACCGCTTGAGGCCCAGAACACCCGCAACATTTATGTCGACTCAGTCTGGCTCAGTACGCCCTTCATACGCGAGATGCAGAACAATAGCCTGAGCGTGAGGCTAACCAATGGCGGGCGCGAAACTGTTAGAAATCTGCCTGTGCGCTTGTATCTGGACGACACGCAGACATCCACGGCTTCAGCCACGATTGCACCCGGTGAGGGTACTGCTGGGGGTGCATCGGTACCCGCGGGAGCCGCATCCACGGCGGCAACGGTTTCGCTCAACTTTAACGTTACGACAAAAGGCTACCACCGGGGCCGGATTGTATTTGAGGACTATCCAATTACGTTCGACAACCAGTTTTATTTCGTGATCGAAGCCTCGCCCGCTGTTCGGGTTCTTCATTTGTTCGGACAAAAAGCACCTGCTGATTACGTGCAGACCGTTTATGCCAACGACAGTCTGTTTGTCCGGCGCAGTTTCAACGCGCAGAATTTCGATGTTGGGCAGCTAAAAGAAACGGACCTAGTGGTGCTGGAGGGGGTTGATCAGGTAAGCGGTACGTTACGAACCGAACTGGAGCGCTTTGTGCGGCAGGGCGGCAGTTTAACGGTTATTCCGCCAGCTAACCCCGACCTGGCCTCCTACGGACCGTTTCTGAGCGCTTTAGGCGTGGGGGGTGTGCAGGCAACTTCTCCAGCGACGGGCAGTGCGCCCACCCTTCTACCCGTTGCCGACCCGGACCGGCGCAATCCGTTCTTCAGCGACGTGTTTCAGCAGAGCTATCAGTCGGACCCGCTCAACATGCCGTCGGCCGCACCCGTCTGGCGCTGGAGCGCGGGCCAGCGCTTACTGAGCCTGCGCGATGGCAATCCGCTGCTTACCCAGTCACGAACGAGCGGTGGCACGGGTTCGCCCGGCAATGTGTACGTACTGGCAAGTCCTCTGGCGAGTCAATACGGTAACCTGGCCGAACATGCCTTGTTTGTGCCGGTGATGTATAAAATGGCTGCCCTAAGCGTTCGGGCGCAGCGCACCGCCTACTCCTTCGACGACAACCTGATAACCGTGCCCGTGAACAATCCGGCCGAGCGGGCGGTGTATAAGCTGAAACGCAACAAACTGGAGATCATCCCCGTACAGCGGATTGTGAACAACCAGTTGGTGCTCGAAATGCCTAAAAGCAATGAGTTAGCTGCCGGGCAAGAAGTGGAAGCGGGCTACTACGAACTCCAGAACGGGCAGGGGAAAACGGAACGGTTGCTGGCGTTTAATCATGGGAATCAGGAGTCGGCTATGAATTTTTACTCGGCCGACGAACTACGTCGAACGTTTGCCGGTCAGCCTAATGTGGAAGTATTTGACAGTGTACAGGACGGCGACTTCGTGCAGGTGCTGGAACAGGAAAACCTCGGCAAAAGTCTTTGGAAATACTTTCTGCTGGCCGCGCTCGCATTTCTCCTGATCGAGGCCCTGTTAGTGCGACTAATGAAAGGCTGAAATAAAACTTGTCTCTACCGAGCAGACAGTTTGGTTAGCGTTATTAGTGGCTTCGACAATACGCTGTATGGCGAGGACGTAGTGCCAGACTTTTCGTTTAGTCTGGCGTTACTGCGGTAGAACTCAGACGGATGAGCTGGCATAACGTTTGCTTAGCCAACAAGCTTAACAGGTAGTAATCTTGTAATAGGTTGAGCTAATTATATAATACAAGCGGCTTATTAAGCTCTAAATTTGTGCTCAGAGAAAAGCTTTATACAAGCTTTCTCCTATATATGTTTATTCATTATTTAAACTATCTTTATTATGACTGCGAACGAGAATGTTGCTCAATGTGCGGAGACTTGCACCTGTACGCCTGACTGTTGCGCCAGTGGTCAATGCACTTGTGATTGTTGCAAGGATACCTGCTGTAGTAGCAAGTAAGTCAGATAGTTAATTTTGTCCTAATTAAAAAGCCGGGCTGTTGATCCCGGCTTTTTGTTAGCAC
>DATHAW010000741.1:0-3990 GCA_035296465.1 Spirosoma sp. | reverse complement strand
ATGGATTGAAGCTGCAGGTCGATGTCAACGCCCTCTCGTATGCGGCCAGACTGACCGATATTTCATCGGTGCCCTGGCAGGAATCACAGGTCCGCTTCGAGGTAACCAAATTATTACGCCGTTCACCCTGAAAAGCCTCCCGAACGCTGCGGCTCAGGTTTTTCGAGGACCAAAACGGCAATCGGCAGAAATATCCGCCCGAACCGTACATAGAAGGACTGGTCGTGAATGTGGGGTCTACGCCCATGATTACCGACAACAAAGGTGTGATCCTCTACAAAGACATTGCGCCTGGGTTATACTCCATCCGAGCCATTTACCGGGTAACCACTGGCGAACCGGTTTGGTTTGTGGATACCGTTCGGCTGGCCCAATCGGTGCAGCTCGACATGCCCATCCGAAAAACGTGGCGGGTCCCGCGCTGGAAGTTTCTCATTTGACTTGGCTAACTACAATTTGTATTCATTAACGGATGGCCTTAGCCGTAGCGTCTGACCGCTATGTTACTAAAACATGATCCTGAGCCGGTTTGTACACGAGCTATAAGGACCCGATCACACTGGCTACTATCTAGTTGCCTTAAATCGAGACTTGTCAGATCGCTTTTTAATGTTAAAGCCAGAAGCCATGCCGTTCCATACGGCCCCCTATTTGGGGCATTCAATCATGAAAATGGGACGCTTAGCCAAATTTTTTACTAAGACCACTAAATCGATCCAATCTTTGAATCAACCTCAGTAAGATCTACTTGCAATGAGTGGTCTCCAATGGGGCACCCGCTACCATGTTAGATGAATACCATAATCGGCGGCAAGCGCTCCGGAAAAAGCATATCGGGGAACGGGAAAGCCTCTATAATTTCCAGCAACAGTTGCGGGCTTTGGTCGCAAAGCGACACAAAGAGGAGGAGCGGGGGTTCAGGTCGTCAGGCGAATCGAAAGTTCTGCGCCAGGGTCACCAGCGAGAATGGGCTGAGCTGACCCAATCCGAATTACTTTCGAGGGAACTACTTGGTCAGCAGCAACGGCAGGAACTGGCAGAGTTACGGGAAGAGTATCGCCAGCCTGAGGAATCTTCGGAGCACTCCGCTGTCGGCAATTCAGTGGCTGTCCATTACTAATCAGGATGATCCGGGCCAGTAACAGTGGAAACTGGTCCGGCAATTTTACTAAAACGTTACCCTGGTTATCTTTAATCTTTTTTTAGCATGCCGGGTTTTCGATTGTTACTATGAAGCTTACCTGGACCTTCTATCCCAAAGGCCTGCCCAGCATCACCCTCACGGTGGTGTATGTGCCCAGGTTAGATGCCGTTTCCCTAGCCGGCTATCTTGAAGTAGAGACCAACACGGCCTACGTCAATTGGGCTCATTTTCGTATCTTCGACACGGGCGATCAGGCCACAAAGAAGGCGCTCTTTGCTTCGCTGACGCGTGTTGATACGTTCGACTCTTTTACTTCAGCCCAACCATAAAGTCTGGCTAAGCCCGGGTGAGCAGGATACCGGCCGCCAGGCTACATCCTACGAATCAAACTTGATGAACCTCAGTTTTTAGTATAGTTGATCAACCCGCAATGCCCTAAGTCAAATTGGTGAAACGTGGGCTTTGTCGTTTGATCACAAAAAAGCCTTCAGATGGATCTGAAGGCTTTTTTGTGATTTTTTGAACTACAGGTAGTCGACCAGACGTCTGCCCGATAGCCCTCCCTGCAATTCTCGGCGCAGCACGGCACGCCGACGACGGGGGTGGGTCGATACATACATAATACGCATTTTAAGCAGAAAACTCACCAGCATATACAGCCCGAACAAGGCCGCCAGAATCAAGAGCGATTCGGTGTTGGAGATATTACGATGCAGGAGAAAGAATAAGATGGTATTGGCCAAAGACAACCCGCACAACACGACCGTAGCCTGTAAATGAGTTAGGCCATTGTCGAGCAGGATATGATGCATGTGGTTACGGTCGGCCGAGAAAGGTGACCGACCGGCCAGAATCCTGACCAGAAATACACGTAGCGTATCGAAAATCGGGATAATCAGGATAACAATCGCAATGATCGGCGCATTGAAGAAAGCCGTTGGCTCGTAGCGAAAAGATACATTCAGATTAACGAACCGAACAGCAAAAAAGGCCAGCATAAAGCCAATAATCAGCGAACCGGTATTGCCCATGAATATCTTGCTGGTCTTGGAAAAGTTGAACCGGAGAAAACCGACCAGCGCCCCAGCCAGGGTAAACGCCAGGCAGGCCATGGTAAAGTGATTAGTGAGCAGAAACCACCCACCGAACGTAGCGCTTGCAATGGTAGCAATGCCGCCCGCCAGCCCATCAATGCCGTCGATGAGGTTAATGGCGTTTGTCAGGGCAATAAATATAAAGCAGGTCAGCAGAATACCAACAATATCAGGGATGTGATGGAAACCCAGAATACCATATAGATAGTCCACCCGCAGTTCGCCAAAGAAAATGAGAATCATAGCCGCCAGCACCTGAAACAGAATTTTTTTATTAGGGTCAATGCCAACCAAATCATCTTTGATGCCAATAAAAAATAATATCGTCATACCCGCCACCGATAGATTGGTGCGATAAATCTCAGTTTGGTCGATGCTGGGCCACAGGAAATAAGCGATCAGTATGCCTGCGTAAATGGCAATGCCCCCGAACGTAGGGGTGGGGGTGGAGTGGGACCGGCGCTCACCGGGTTTCTCCATGAGGGATTTTAACTCCGAAATTTTGATGATGACCGGAATGGCGACAACGGCAACAAAACAGGCAACCAAAAAAGACAGAATGCACTGGTAGAGCCCAAGGGTGAATAAATCATCCTGAAATTTATGTTGTATGTACGCTATGAAAAGTTCAATATTCATGAGACTTGTCAGTTAGCTGGGATGTAAGAGCCAATTCGTTTTGCTAAAACCGTTAACGACATGACCTCCGCTGGCTGAGACGTTTGTTAAAAGAGAAAGGCTTAGGCCGGGGTATAAAAATCACCTGTCTATGCTGATTTACAAGTAAAAAATGATTTAACGGCTATTATCTTTTTCATATGAGCTACCCTGTGTTTTAGGCGGTTTGTTTATGTACTGGCTGATTTTACGGAGGGGCTTGAGCCACAGCGTAAAAAAGTAAGGCTTCATACCGTTCAGTTCCCAGGCTAACCGATCTTCTGCATTAGCCCGGAGACGGTTTTGTAAACTGCTGTTGCTAACCCCTCCGTCACGCATCACTATGGTTACCTCATCCATGTACGAAAGTTTAGCTTTGTTTTTGTGAATGAAGCGCAGAAGCAATTCATAGTCGGCTGCACTCTTCATGTCCAGCCTGAACAGACCGTATTGTTCATATAGTTTTCGCCGGGCAAAAAAGGACAGGTGGCCCGGCATCCATCCCCACATAAATGCATTATCAGCGTACCAGCCCGACCGCCAGTATCGCTTCAGCTTTTTGATGTCATGACGGTCTACGTATAACATATCCCCATATACGGCATCGCAGTCTGTCCGTTCAAAAAGGGCCACCATATTGGCAATGACCTGAGGGTGCCGGTAAAAGTCATCGGCGTTTAGCAGGCCAATAACTTCTCCGGTGGCTAAACCAATCCCCTTGTTCATGGCGTCGTACAGGCCTTTGTCGGGCTCCGATACAACACGGGCAATTTTCGTGCCGTAGGACTGGATTATCTCAACTGTTCCATCCGTTGACTTTCCGTCAACAACAATGTACTCAATATCCGGGTACGTTTGATTAATGACCGACTCGATGCAGTCCCGAATGTGTTCGGCCCCATTAAAAACGACCGTTATGATGGATACTTTCACGAAAAAAGGGTTATGTTCAGTGTGTTTGAGCCAGGAATGGGTCAGCTTATAAGTGACTGTCTGCCCCTGATTGTTTTTAGGAACTGATAACGCGTTGCCGGACCCAAACGGCCGGATTTCCCTGATAAATCCCGTATGCCTCCAACTGTTTGGTCGCTACTG
>DATHAW010000740.1:0-8414 GCA_035296465.1 Spirosoma sp. | reverse complement strand
AAGCCCGCTGTACTGAGGAGTGAAGCTGACCCGGCGCTCGGTGGCCGAGACACTCTCACAGCGCTCCGTGCTCACCCCCGTAATGGCAAAGCCCGTGGTAGGCGTAGTAGGAGTGGTTGGTGGGGTGTTGGGGGCCGTGATGGTGAGCACAAAGCTGGTGGTAGCCTGCAGAGTGCCCGGGTCAGTAGCCGTCAGGGTAATGGTGCTCTGACCCGCCGTGGTGGGTGTGCCCGACAGGGTGCTGCCACTGAAGGAGAGCCCGGCCGGCAGACTGCTCATGGCGTAGGTCAGGGGCTGGCCCTCGGGGTCGGTAAAGGTGCCCTGTGGGATGACTAGGCTGAAGGCCTGCCCTGCGGTAGCGCTCTGGGCACTGATGGCCTGGGCCACGACCGGTGCCTGGTTAGCAGTTTCAACGGCATCAGCAATGAGGACGTTATCGAACGAAAACGCCCGCATTCCCCGCGTGTTGCCCAGGGTTGGTCCGTCGTAATAGTTCGATTGCGCATCGGAGAAGTAAGCAGGCAGGTAGCGTAAAGTCTTGGCCGAAGCCGGTTGTTTCAAGCTTAATACTACTCGATTGCCAGTAGCCGATCCTCCGGTAATGCTGCCCGATTGGCCGTCCAGATAAAAATAATTCTTTAACTCACGGCCATAAAGTTCGGCTGTATAAACCATCTGCTGGCCCTCATCAAAGACCAGCGTTAGGGTATCTTTGCGGGTATTGTAAAACACCTTTTTAATGTCGGGCGAGTTGATTTGATCGGTGTCTTTAGACCCGTAGATGTCACGCGCAATCTGCCTAAACTGTTCAAAAGCTAATTGCTGATTCTTTTCCCCCGAGTAATGAACGCCGTCTGCACCAAGCGGCGTTCCTACAGTCGCTATGGTTTCTACATTGTTAAAGAGGTATTTCGTCCGGCGCTGCTCATCGCGTACAGCAGCTGCTTGGTCGTGCGTCTCCGGTAGAATGTTAATCTGGCCCACGTAAATACGTGCATCGCCATAGTCTTCCCTAAACTGGCTGTATAGCATAGCAAATTTTTCGCCGTAGTCCTTGCCCGTTGTCCTAGCGCCGCCAGCATCTGCCTCACCTTGTTTCCAAATAATGCCTTTTATCTGCTTAGCAACGCCCGCCCACTGTGCCCGGTACAAAAGCCGACCGTAAGTTGTATTCAGATTAGCGTGATTAACTGGGTCTCGGGTCGCCAGAGTGGTAATGTTTGCTCCACCATCCGCTCCATTTATGACGCAAGTTGGAATACCGTAATTTTCCAGAATTAGCCGTTGCAGCGTCAGCCCGATGCCCCCCACATTAGCGTAGGGTTGCTTAGCTGCGTACCAACTCATATCACCCGGAATATTTGTCGAGTTGAACGGGTACATGACGTTTCGCATGTATTTATCGTCAAAATTAAACGAGTAGTACGTGTCCAAATCTCCCCCCGCGACTGCATTGGACTGACCATAGAGCACGTACACGTCGCCGCAAACGATCCGGTTACGTGTTGCTACCAGAGTCGAATCATTGTCTTTGTACAGAAATACCTTTACTGAATATTCAGCGGGTTCGGCCTTAATTTGGGGCGAAAACAGGAATGTAGTCGTAGTAGCTGCCGGAGAAATCGCTTGACTAAGTATCTGACTCAACTTGCCTTCACGCAGTATCTGTATGCTGATTTTGTTCCAGCCAGCCGTGTTTACCTGCCCACTGATTGGCACTACGGCCACACTTGCTTCATTTCGTGGGTAGAGTTGTAAATCTCGCGGAAGTTGATCGAAAGAGACCTGCCCGTATGTAGGTAAACACCATAGGGCTAATAGAGGCAAACAGTAAAATTTTGTCATTTTTTAATTGCAATTTTGGGTAAACTACATTTCAGATTTAATCATAATCGATTAAATAGAAAGCCAATTTTGGCCATGAGTAACACACCCTATTTTAAGATAGGAAGACTTTTATTATTTAATTTGAGGTTGATTAAAATAAAGAAAGCGTTAGGAAAAAAGGGAACTTAAAAGCACTTTATTAAACGGTATATTGTCTTTATTAAACGGTATATTTTCTGAACTTACCAAGCAGCATCTGCTATTGAACCGTGATAGTATTTCTCCTTTGCAGTAGGTCTATAGGTAAAGAAGTTTTATTCATAAAAGACAAACAGTTACTATTTTCATTGGTGGTGTCCCACTTGTGTTGAATTAGGTATCATTGTGAATGGTTTTAGAAGGGGTTGCCTGCAAGCATTGTGGGCTTACTCAACAGGTTCAGCGTTTTGGTAAAACCCGCAGCGGAACCCAGCGCTATCGCTGTGGCGATTGCCAGCGAACGTTTGTGGCCTTTGACACCCACAAAGCCTGCGATCCTGTGGTCCAAGCTCAACTCATTCAAATGGCTATCAATGGAGCGGGTGTACGTGACACCGCTCGTGTGCTGCGGATTAGCCGCAATACAGTCAGCAACCAGCTTAAAAAAAGGCAGCAGGTGATCCAGGTTAACCCTAAATATGCCCATCAAGGACTCATCATCAGCTTAAAAGTGGATGAGATGTGGTCTTTTATGGGTAGTAAACAAGGCCAACGCTGGCTGTGACGGTCGGCCGCTGCCGTGGATGGAAAACGCGGCTAATGGTGAAGTGGTCGCTTTTGTGTTTGGCCGATGTACTCATGCTACTTTCAGGCAGTTATTGGTCTTATTGAAAGCGGCTCAAATTCAGGTCAGTGGCTGGATCACCGACGCTTGGTGGGCCTACTACGACTGTCTGGACCAAGCCCTGCGGGTAGAGGCTAAAGCCTTGTTACAAAGCCTGGAACGCAAGCATTTAACGCTGCGTACCCACTTAAAACGGCTAACTCGACGCACAATCTGTTTTTCCAAATTGGTAGTAGTGCATGACACATTGATCGGGCTGTTTATCAACCACTATTTCTTTGCCTATCAACGCCTTTAAGCCACTACCAGCATACTTATTATGTATATCATCATATAACCATTTCTTAGCACTATCTTTTTTTGTGCTTTTTGTTGAATATGCTACAATCTTTATTTGACTTGGATGTTCATAAATAATTCTGGCAAAACTTCTCATCATATTTATTATTTCATTTTTTCTGTCTTCTCTAGCTTCATCAGGATGTAGAAAAGCTCTCAAATAAATATGTACATCAGTCGCTCGCTCAAGTTTTCTTCTGACTTCAGAAAACCACTCATCTACATCCACGAATCTTTGTTTACTTTCTGAGTGGTAGTGGCTTAACTGAGTTTATGGTCGAAGAAAAACTGATTGATAAATTGGCCAATTATCGTGTTGTGAACCACAATCGATTTGGAAAAACAAATCGTTCGCCGAGCCAGCCGCTTGATGCGCGTTCGCAAGGTAAAATGCTTGCGTTCCAAGCTTTGTAACAAGACTTTGTACTCCAAGCGAATCGATTGATCCAAGCAGTCAAAGTAAGCCCACCAGGCATCGGTGATCCAGCGGCTTACTCTAATACGGGACTCTTCGAGTAGTGCCAGTAATGATCGAAACGTTTGGTGAGTCCGTCGGCCAAACACAAAAGCGACCACCTCTCCCGTTTTCGCTTCTTCCACCCACGGCAGCGGCCGACCGTCACAGCCAGCGTTGGTCTTGTTTACTACTCACGAATGACCAAGACTCGTCAACTTTTAAAGTCAGAATCAAGTCTTTGTTGACATAGTCAGGATTAACTTGAAGGACCTGATTACTTTTTTTTAAAATGGCTGCTGACCGTATTTCGATTGATACCCAGTACACGGGCTGTATCGCGTACTCCGCTTCCGTTGAGCCCAAGTTGAGTAATTTGGGCTTTTACTAAGGGATCACGTGCCTTATGGGTGTAGGTTTTTACGAACGTTCGGCCACAGTCAAAGCAACGATAACGTTGCGTACCGCCACGGGTAGTACCATAGCGTTTGACGTGTTAAGTTTGACCACAATGTTTGCAAGCAACTGCTTCTAAGACCATCCACAAAGATACCTCTTAAACGCAGTTAAGCCACTACCGGATAAAGCATAGTCTTGCTTGGGTTTTAGCTAATCCTTAACATAAGTCCACTTATAAACAGAAAATTAGTTCACTCTCAAGAACTTTGAACTGCTTAACTCCTTAAGAAATGAAGTCAAGAGTAACCTTCGTCGCTGCCTTTACTTGTTTATTCTTCGTGAGCTATGCTCTGGATTGGTACTTACTAAGTCTGATTAGTGCGTTAAAATTTTACGGCAATTTCCAACAGGCACTGGGCGATAGTCAGTATCATATTGCGGCTATCACTGACACCTATGAAATGACTACCAGACTCATCATCGGGACTGCCTTAGGTTTGTTAGTATGGGATATAAAGAAGAAAGCACAACAACGAGTAATTGCCTGATCGCTAGGTTTTGTCTCTTTACATAAAATCAGTTATAAAACTCTTCTGAAAGAAGTACAAAAACCTTTGTGTTTCTTAATTTGTACATTTTCCAGACCTGCTTTATGATTGGTAGTCTTTCGGGCTTAGCTACTCTATAACCACTTCCGGAAGTAGACATAGGAAACGGTTATTTATAAACAAGATTAAGAGGTGATTTGGGGACGGAACTATTAATACAACCAAATTCAAATAATACAACCAAATTCAAAATTATAAGCGTAGCAATTCAACGTATGCCCGGCTGTTCCTTGCCAATGAAGACAAAGGTTTTGAGACTAGTAAAGCATGATTTGTCCTGTTAACCAAGCTCATTGATGAGTCGACTCACTTGCTTTTTCTCGAATCAGCCTTTTGACAAAATCTAATTTAGTATCCGTATTCTTTAGAATAGCATCGGGCCTGGTTGGTACCGTATGGTCAGGCATTGTGCCACGGCCCGTTTGATGAGCCTTGCCAACGGCATTGGTATAATAAACTAACGGCGTAGTCACGTCTATTTTGGAATGGGGTAATTCCAGATTGATAAAACTTCCGCTGTTGCCTCCCTCATAAGCTCCCCCCGATTCTTCGCCAACAAATACGCCTATCTGGTTGGCATGAGCGACCGCCAGAAACTCGGAGGTGGTCGAACCGCTTTTACCATTCATCAGCATATAAACCTGTCCCTTAAATCGTTTGGGCTTGGGCAATTGAGGCTTTAACTCCGGGCTGTCATCGTCCTCTTTTTCGGTGAACGTACCGTCCTTTTCCGGTATGAGCTGCTGCTTGATCGTCTTCAAAACGCTTACCGGAATGTCCGAGAATTGCAAAAACTCAGAACTGTCCGTAATCGTGTGGTGGCGACGGTAATAGCGAACAGCGGTATCTGACTTCATCAGGTAGGTGAATAATTCTACGCCCTGAATGTCCCAGCCGCCAGCGTTATCTCTCAGATCGATGATCAGGTGACGCGCTTGTTTTTTCGCCATTTTTGCTAAGCTTTCGTCCATAAATTTCCTGAATCGGGTAGCCGCTGTTTGGGCATCAGTGGCACCCTCCCCGCTAAAGCCATCGAGTCGCAGGTACGCCGTCTGAGCTACATCGTTAGGAAACGACAATCGCCAGGACTGTTTGGGTTTCTTTTTATTGTACCAGGCCAGCATCTGCTTGTTGACCGGATTTTTCATCGCTGTTCTGACCCAGGTGCCAAACGGTTTGGCGGGAGCTTCCATGCGCACGGTGTCACCCGTTAAATTCTTGAAGGTGAGTTGGTAGGTATCTGGCTGGCCAATAAACCAATAATAGAACAAGGCAAAAAGTTGGCCTTGCAAGGCAGCCTCTTTTGCGGTCTGGATGTAGCCATCGCTCCAATGGTAGCGCAACAGCGTCGGCCGGATCTGCGCCATGTTTTGTCCATTGATGCTTACTAGCTCAAAACCGGGTTCTACTGTTTGGTCGGCAGTGCCATTAAATATAACGTAGTACTTATTTTGAATTGGATACATGAAAAATGGCAGCGTTTTCCAGTGGCTCGCGTACTGTTTCTGCCACTCTTTTGTCGGAAGCGCATGCGTGTGGGCGCAACGAATGTCGGCGATGAGGGCGGCTACGGTACCGAAAAACGTGTAGAATGGTAGGGGTTGATTAAGCGTAGTGGCTATGCTATCTAACTTAGCCTGCATGACCGCTCTGGGCGTGTAGCGGTACAGGCCCGGATGGGTTTCTTCCAGTAGCCGGCGCAGATACCGGAAGTCGGCCTGCATATCGGTCGGCTGGAGGATTTTTGTTTGTAGCGAATCAGTTTGTGGTTGGGCCTTACCCGCGAGTGAAAATAAGACGAGTAAGCAGGTGAAAATTTTCATGTTGCGTCGTTTTTGGCCTAAAACACGCCTAATACAACGTACGCGCCTACTCAAATCCAGATTTGAGCACTAATATTTAGCGTTCTGCTGTCTGCTGACTGGCGTATTGCTTGGGTGACAAGCCCGTTAGTTGCTTGAATGTCCGCTGAAAGGTAGCCTGTGAATTGAAGCCGCACTCGTAAGCCACGCCCATTAACGTCAGATGCTTGTTAGCTGGATTAGTCAATTGGCCTTTCACGGCTTCGATACGATACTCATTGACGAACGTGCTAAAGCTCTTTTGCAGATGCTGATTAAGCACAAACGAAACCGTTCTTTGGGGTAGCTGGGTGTGCCTACTGATCTTCTCGACAGTCAGTTCCGGGTCGAGGTAGAGTTTGTCGGTTTGCATGGCTATCGTGAGCAAGCCGACGACCTTTTCCACCATTTCGGCGGGAATGGACGTAGCACTACCGCTGCGGGCTGCTGCATCGATAGGGGTATTTCGGGCATGTAGGTAACCTTTTAATCCCAGCCAGTAGATGATCAGGGCAACAGGAATGTAAATGGGGTACCAACCGAATTTATCCAATAAAGCCGAACGCGTACCGGGAATGATGTAGGGTACCAAATGCATCGTCCAGATCAGCTGAAACACGAAGAAAACGCGGACAAGCTGCTTGAGCCACTGTAGACCCAGTTGATGCCCTGCGGTATTACTGATGTTGCTGGCAGGTTGGTGCTGCTGTATGAATCGCCTCGTAAGCATTACATAAACCGCCATCGATACCCATCGGGGGATATCCACGTACGTATTGTACTCATCGATAATCGTACCCCAAGCCTGGTGATCTTGCCCTGGAAAGAAACCAAGAAGTACCCCACCGACGAAAAGCCAAGCGATCAGACTACCACCCCAGTCAAGCACGACAGGATAAAAATGGAGTCGTTCAGTGGGGCCAATTCTGAACGCCGGATCAAGTATTGACTTTGCGTAAAAGTAGATAAGCGGCCCGATTGGCATGGCCATGTTGAGGGGTAAAAAATCTAAGGCTAAACTTATCCAGCGATTGAAAATGGGTATTGCTAACGCTAAACTCATCAGTGCCAGCAAGCCAATCAGCACCGCTAATAGTCGGTTTGCGGTACGATTACCTGTCCGATTCAACCACAGTAACGATGCCCAGATAAACCCTTGCGCGCAACCCAGTAATACTAATAAATCAAAGGGCGAGTTTGTCATATAGATGAACTATCAAACTTTGGCCTGTTCAGTCAATTAGCGTATAAAAAGAGTATTTTTGCTGCTGTCTTATTAAGAAAGTACAATAGTTGATTCTACATCTTATATACCCAAGCACCGCATTAGTTGAGGATGTGTTTAAGAACTCCGATTATGTAAAGGAAAATAACATAGAAGCGGCTTTATAGTCTGAGCGTACATCAATCTTATAACTGTTCAAATTAGCAATGTTGACTCCTGTTCAAATCTTACTTACCATTTGGGTTCTTGCTTTGGGGGTCTTGACTTCAAAAGCCCAAACTAATTTGTCGCTCAAGCGGCAGTTGGACAGCATTTACGTAACCGATCAGCAATACAGAGAATATCTCTCTACGATTGGAAATAACCCCAAATTACAAGATAGTTTGAGCAATGCGTTCAAAATCAACAAGAATAATCTTGCCTCGTTTTTGTGGACTAAACAAAACGAAATTGACCGTATAAACCTGAGTCGTATTGAGACCATCTTGAGTCGGTATGGCTATCCAGGCAAAACGTTGGTAGGAACACCAACGAACGAATCAGCATGGTATGTTATCCAGCACTCGGGCGCGATTGAAAAGTATTTTCCGCTTATCTCAGAGGCTGGTAAGCAAAAAGAACTGCCCTTTCGGTTAGTGGCTATGATGCAGGATCGTTTGTTAAGCCAACAAGACAAACCCCAAATCTATGGTACTCAAGTACTTTGTTACCCTCCTAAAAAACAGCCTGATCACACAGAATGCTTTGTATGGCCTATCGACAGACCAGAAGGAGTGAATAAACGTCGGAA
Source organism: Spirosoma sp. (assembly GCA_035296465.1). Lineage (GTDB taxonomy): Bacteria > Bacteroidota > Bacteroidia > Cytophagales > Spirosomataceae > Spirosoma. The sequence goes on along the minus strand of DATHAW010000740.1, from coordinate 108 downwards.
GGAAGCTGGCTTTACTGACACAGTAGAGGAGAATGCAAAACGGTTGGGGGTAGATTACCGCGTGCTTTCTAAAGCTGAGGTTATGGAAATATACCAGACCCCTCAATA
>DATHAW010000739.1:0-3536 GCA_035296465.1 Spirosoma sp. | reverse complement strand
GTCTATTTTTAGCTTGCTGCGCCCATCGTACACTGCCTTTACCCGACCAAACAGTACCGGATTCAGGGAAATATCATCACTGTGCTTAGACAGCTTCGGGGCGACGGTCTGGGCTATCTTCTGGAGTTCATCAGTGGTATTGGCACTGTTCAAATTACCCAAAACGGTGTTCACCCCCCGAAGCAGTTGGCCACTGGCTTCCAGAGCCTCGATGGTGTTGGCAAAACTGGGGGCCTTAGTCTGTTTGGTTATGGCCGTTATTTCGGCAACCTGTTGTTTCATGCCTTCGTCAATGGCCGGCTCGAAGTGCTCAGGCTTGATTTTGTCAAAGGCAGGCACGCCAAAAGGCGTATTGTATGAGGTAAAGAACGGATTGGGTAGGCTGGGCGAGTTAGCCGCCAGCGCAAATGCACTCATAAACACAGTCGATACCAAGACAGCGAGTGTGGCTTACATAAAACAGTATTGGGTTGACGAGTAACCACAAATATACCCGTTTGCAAGCACAAATGAGCCGATAGGCCAGCCGCTCGAAGTCAGAAGCTTGGTGTCAACGTTTTCGTGAAAGTAGTACGTTGATTGTCTCTAAAGGTCCAGAGCTTTTTCCAGTACGATAAACGACAGCGGTTGTTTGGGCAGGCCAAAGCGGGGATCGTCCATCGGGAACGGTTCCGTTTCACCGGTGGCCCGATAGCCGCGCCGTTCATAGAAAGCAATCAGTTCGTGTCGTTGCGGAATCACTGTCATTCTGACGGTCCGGCAATGCCAATCGCGGGCGAGCTGCTCAGCAGCGGCCATCAACTGCTTACCAATTCCACCCGCCTGCGCATCCGGCGAAACAGTCAGCATACCTAAATACAGGTGGTCACCTTCCTGTTCCAGATACACGCACCCCAACAGTTGGCCAGCCTCCTCATATTTAAGAATTTTGGCCTTGGGATTCGTCAGCATCGTTTTCAGCCCTGTCTCATCCGTACGAACACCGTCGAGCAGGTCGGCTTCGGTGGTCCAGCCCCGGCGCGAACTGTCGCCCCGGTAGGCGCTATTGACCAGGACGTTTAGTGCAGGTACGTCGGCCAGACTGGCCGGTGTAATGAGCCCTGAGGTCATGACCGGCGGGGACCAACAGCATCATAAACAATCACTTTCTCCCAAAGCGCCGAATAATCCTCAACGAACTTCAGGTGAATAGGATGCTTCTGGTATATTTCCTCTTGTTCCAGATTATCGAAGAAACACAACCACGATATATCATAACCGCGCTCAATCACGCTCCTTGTTGTGGAAGCCGGGGAGCCGATATGCACGAATTTAATGGTAGGCACTTTAGCCAGTTTATTCAGCCCTTCGAGTAGTTTGGCTTTGTCTGCTTCGCTGCCCTTGTTTTTGAGGTAGAAATAAACATGGTGGACAAACATATCGCCGGCGGCACCGGTCGCCAGTTGATTAGCTGGCAACCCGGTGCTCAATCCGGCGATAACACTATTTTTAACAAAGGCTCTGCGTGATTGCTCGTTCATGGAAAGTTCGGTTGTCGATACAGACGTACAATCCGCCCGTATAACCGCAAAAATGACCAGCCCTTCGTTACCAAGCAACTATTCTCCGCCAAAGCCCGTCAGCGTCTATTACTCAAAGCAAAACAACCAGTTGCCTATTGTCCCTTTTTCTCTTTCTTCACGGCCGGGGCAGCATCCGACGACGAGCCAGCCCGCGACGGAACCGAGTTCACACTGGTAGCTGTCGCTACCGGCTCCCCTTCCTTATCTAACTCAACCACTTCATATCCTAAGCGCGACAGACCCGGCTTGATCAACTCTTTATTACCTACTACGGTAATAATCATATTGTTAACAGGCAAGCTCTTTTTGGCAATAGCGTCAATCTGGGCCTTTGTGATATTACGCAGGATGGCACTCTGCTGCTCGACGTAATTGGCGGGCAGGTTGTAGTCAATGATTCGGCTGAGGAAATACGCTTTCTGAAGCGACGTTTCGTACCGCAGGGCATCAACCTGACCGAGTGAGCTTTTTACAAACGCCAGTTCCTGATCGGTGATACCCGTTTTGCCGTAGTTGGTAATTTCTTTCACAAACTCCACCACCGAACTATCCGTAGCGGCTGCTTTAACCCCCGCCTGTGCCGTGAACGGGCCCGGCGTTTTGGTACTCGAGAAACCCGACCGGGCACCGTAGGTCCAGCCTTTATCCTCGCGCAGATTCATGTTGATGCGGCTGTTGAACGCCCCACCCAGCATGTAGTTGGCAAGGTAGGTCCGATAATAATCGCCGGTTGCGTCATAAGGCAGATCGGTAAGATAGCCAACCCTGATTTCTGACTGAGCAGCTTTCTCTTTGTCGATCAGGTAGATGCGCGTTTTGTCAATTTTACGGGTCGACGCTGCTTTAGGTATCGTCACCGGTTTTGCCGTCCATTTGTTCAGGAATGCCAGTTTTGGCTTTACAGCCGCCTGATCCACATCGCCGACAATGACTAAGTTTGTAACTGACGGAGAAAGGTACTTTTCGTAAAAGGCTTTTACGTCCTCGAGCGTAATGGCTTCAACGGTTTTTGCCGTGCCACTTACCGGTACCGACCGGATGTTATCGGCACCATAGAGCAGTTTGTTGTAGGCTTTATTGGCAATCACCACCGGCTGTGTGCTCTGGTTAGCAATAAGCTCTAGTTGTTGCTTTTTTAGTCGCTCAAAATCATCCGGGGCAAATTTGGGCCGCAGGAGTTTCTCCTCAACCAGGGCCAGCGTTGAATCCAGATTTTTGGTCAGCGATTCAACCGAAATGTTGATTTCTTCTGTGCTAGCCCGGATGTCGATACTAGCCCCAAGTTTCTCCAGTTTTGTATTCAGTTCTTCATTCGAATACCGCTGCGTGGCTTCATTCATCAGGGCGGCCGTCAGTTGGGCGATACCGGCTTTGGATGGATCGTTAGCCGACAGCAGGTGCCCCCCCTTGATGGCAAACAGCATCGTTACGGTCGGAATTTCGTCGTTGCGGGTGCCAATCATGCTCAGGCCATTGGGCATTTTATCGGTCCAGAAGGGAGGAACCTTCAGGGCCGGATTAGCGCCTGGCCCTGGCTTCTTGCTCCGGTCGAAACTGTCTTTCGCTTTTGTGTAGGCCAATCCCTCATAACCATAGTTTGGAGCCTGATAACCAGCCGTTGAGATCGTGTAATTATCTGGTTTAGCTACAATCTCAGCTTTACCTTTAGGATAAACAGTCAGCACAACGGCGTTTTTACCTTTTACGTACTGGCTGTACACCCGCATGATATCGGCCTTTGTTACGCTCCGATACCGTTTGAATTCCTGAGGCAGGTAGTTAGGCGTTCCGAGCAGGGTCTGAAAATTAGCCAGTTGTGACACCTTACCCGACACACTCGCCAGGCTGTTAATAATCTGCGATTCGCGGGTAGCAATGAACTGCGCAATGTCATCATCCGTAACGCCACGGCGTTCAAATTCGGACAGTGTTTGGCGTATGATGGCTTCCGTACTATCTAATCGCTTGTCCGGA
>DATHAW010000738.1:0-5728 GCA_035296465.1 Spirosoma sp. | reverse complement strand
CTCCAACGTAACGACGTTCCTGACCGGTATTGTCCTGTTTATTTTTGGTACGGGGCTGATTCTGGGCTTCGCCACAACGCTGATCATTGGTATCCTGACCTCGCTGTTCGCGGCTATTTTCATTACCCGGCTGATCTTGGAGTATTACATACGTAACGGTAAGACGCTGACGTTCAGCTCTTCGTGGGCGAAAAACCTGTTTGCCGGCTCCAACTTCGACTTCGTTTCGCGCCGGAAGCTCTACTACACGGTCTCATCGGTCATCATTGGTTTAGGCATTCTTTCGATCATCTTCAAGGGCTTTGGCCTGGGTGTCGACTTCAAAGGGGGACGTTCCTACGTTGTGCGGTTTGAGAAAGCCGTCAGTACGGACGTCGTTCGGACATCGCTGGCAAGTGTGTTGGGTGGATCGCCGGAAGTGAAAACCTATGGTGGTACGGGTATCGGTTCAAATCAGGTGAAAGTAACGACTCCTTACCTGATCGACGACAACTCACAAGGAGCCGATAAGCGGGCCGAATCCGCTGTTTACAAAGGCTTGTCCAGCATTAGCGGTAATCCTGCCCGAATCGAGAGCTCACAGAAAGTAGGGCCGACCATTGCCTACGACATTCTGACTTCAGCACTTTGGTCCATTCTGCTGGCCGTTGCGGTTGTGTTTGTGTATATCCTGATCCGGTTCAAGCGACTGGCCTTTGGCTATGGCGCCGTGGTCGCCATGTTCCACGACGTGCTGATTATTCTGGCTATCTTTTCCATTTTTAACGGCTGGCTGCCCTTTTCGCTGGATGTTGATCAGGCGTTTGTGGGTGCTTTGCTGACCATCATGGGGTATTCGATGAACGATACGGTCGTGGTGTTCGATCGGGTGCGTGAATACCTGGCCGAAAACAAAGGCAAGAAAGAAAGCATACCGTCGATTATCAACAACGCGCTGAACGCAACCCTGAGCCGTACGGCCGTCACGGGTTTCTCTACCATTCTGGTCTTGCTGGTGCTGTTCATCTTCGGGGGAGAAACCATTCGTGGATTCTCGTTCGCGATGCTCATCGGCGTTATCGTCGGTACGTATTCGTCCTTGTTCGTGGCTACGCCGATTGTAGTTGATTCGCTGAGCCGCGATCAGGAGAAGGAAGATGTGGCCAGGCCAATTAGCCCGGAGAAGAAAGTTGGCTACGATGCTGTTCCGACTGAGTTCACAAACAACCCCACGGCTACGCCCGAGGAGTTTACAGCCAAGAAAGAAAAGAAGGATAAGAAGCCGCTGATCCGGCCTTCGCAGTCGTAACGTAAAGGCTGAAAGAGTGAGAGAGTGAAAGAGTGCTGTTTTTCGCTCATTCACTCTTTCACTCTTTATAATTCGTATATTTCCCGACGTTTCGCCTAATAATCTATTTTAAAAAGACACGATCACCAAACTCTATTTCCCTGCATGGAAACAAAATTAAGACCAGTCGATACCACGAGTATCTGGCGAAAAAAACCGCTGGCGGCTTATGAAGCCGACGTGAAGAAAAGTGAACTGAAGCGGGTACTGACACGCTGGTCGCTAACCTCGCTGGGCATTGGGGCCGTCATTGGCGGAGGTGTATTCGTGCTGACCGGTATTGCCGCCAACGAATGGGCGGGTCCGGCGCTGGCACTGGCGTTTGTGATGGCGGGGGTTGCCTGTGCGTTTGCTGCTCTTTGCTATGCGGAGTTTGCGTCCATCCTGCCCGTCGAAGGGTCAGCTTATGCATACTCGTACGGTACAGTTGGCGAAATTTTCGCCTGGCTGATTGGCTGGAATCTTATTCTCGAATACATGATGGGCGCCACCACGGTGGCCGTAAGCTGGTCAGGATACTTCGAAAAATTGCTCCATCTGCTTGGTATTAATCCGCCCATCTGGTTAATGAACGACCCAGTCACTGCCCAGGAAAAAGCTCAGACGTTGCGGGCGGCTGGTGAGAGCATTCCTGATTTTGCTTTCGCCGTTAACCTGCCCGCCTTCCTTATTGTCTGGGTCGTTACGTATGTCCTGGTCAAAGGCATCAAGGAAGCGGCCAGCACCAACAACGCCATTGTAATCCTGAAAGTGGCGACGGTCATTTTTGTGATTATCGCCGGTTCGTTCTTTGTGGATGTAGCCAATTGGACCCCCTTCATTCCAAATCCGGTCATTGATGCGGGTGGTCAGCAGCATTACGGGTTCAACGGAATTGTAACCGCAGCGGGCATCGTGTTTTTCGCCTATATCGGTTTTGATGCCGTTTCTACGCAGGCCGGCGAAGCCATTAACCCGAAGAAAGACGTTCCGTTTGCTATTATAGCATCGCTCCTTATTTGCACCGTGCTCTACATTCTGGTGTCGCTCGTACTGACGGGCATGGTTAAATACGACGCGCTGGACCTGAAAGCGCCGGTGGCGCAGGCCTTTGCCGATCAGGGTCTGACCTGGGCCGTGTATCTGATTACGATTGCCGCCATTGCGGGTCTGACGTCCGTGATGCTGGTGATGATGCTGGGCCAAACCCGGATTTTCCTGGGAATGGCCAAAGACGGACTGCTGCCAAAGAACCTGTTCGCATCCATTCACCCGACTTTCAAGACGCCCTACAAAAGCACGATTCTGGTCGGTGCCATCGTCTCGGTCGTAGCAGCGCTGACGCCCATCGACAAAGTGTCGGAACTGTGCTCGTCCGGAACGCTGCTGGCTTTTGCCATGATTTGCGGAGCCGTGTGGCTGCTTCGCGTTCGGGAGCCGAACCTGGAACGTCCCTATCGTGCACCCGCTCTGCCCGTTGTGGCTACGCTGGGTATTCTGGCTAACCTGTACCTGATGTATAACCTGCGGGATGAGACTAAAATTTCGTTTCTGATCTGGTGTACGCTCGGCGTCATTGTGTACTTCCTCTACAGCCGGAAGCACAGTAACCTGAATAATTCGGACGAGTAAAACAGGGTAACTTCTGAATCAATAACCAACAGCCCCCGACATATTGCCGGGGGCTGTTGGTTATAGTACTGTCTTAAAAATATCCTGCCAGTAAATTATAGCTTTGTTCCAGATGAATGGACAGGAGGTATTTGGGTATGCATCGGCAGTAGTCGTTGGCCTGGTAATAGGGCTGGCGGGGGGAGGTGGCTCAATTCTTACGGTGCCAATTTTTGTTTACGTATTCAGCATCTCAACGGTACAGGCCACTACGTATTCACTCTTTGTGGTCGGGTCCACGTCGCTGATCGGGTCTGTTAACCACCTCGTCAAAAAGCGAATCGATCTCCGGGTCACGCTGGCCTTTGCGCTGCCGTCCTTCGTGTCGGTATACCTGAGCCGGCGGTTTCTGGTACCTGCCTTGCCTGATCCCCTGTTCAGGCTGAATGAGTTTATCCTGCCCAAGGGCGATGCCATCCTGTTTTTTTTTGCAATTGTGATGATTATTGCCGCCCGCGCCATGATTCGCAGCGACAGTCCCGAACGGGGCGAAGCGGCCGATGGAAACCCTCGCTACGGGTCGTTGGCGCTCGACGGGCTGGCCGTCGGATTGCAGACGGGCACCATCGGCGCGGGGGGCGGTTTCCTGATCGTACCCATGCTGGTGCTGCTGGCCGGGCTGCCCATCAAGCGGGCTATCGCTACGTCGGTGCTCATTGTTGCCGTTAACTCGTTTGTGGGCCTGCTGGGCGATATGAACCATACCGCACTTGACTGGAATTTTCTTTTGCCCTTCACGGGTTTATCCATTGCCGGCATCTTCGTGGGTATGTACTTGGCCCGCTTTGTGGCACCTGACAAACTCAAAAAAGGGTTCGGCTGGTTTGTGCTCGCGGTGGCCGGGTACATGATCGTCAGCGAGTTGACGTAACGAAGCAGGCTGCTGTACGTTGGTGTTCCTTAGCAGCGGGCAGGCTGTCCGCACTACTCATGATAATTGAACAATTGTATACCGGTTGCCTGGCGCAGGGCGCTTATTACATCGAAAGCGCGGGTGAAGCGGCCATCATTGACCCCCTCCGCGAAACGGCTCCCTACGTTAGGAAGGCCCAAAAGGCAGGCGCTACGATCAAATACGTCTTTGAAACCCATTTTCACGCCGATTTCGTGTCGGGGCATCTGGACCTGGCCCAAAAAACGGGTGCCAGGATTGTTTACGGTCCCAATGCCAACACAACGTATAAGGTCTATCATGCTAAGGATGGAGAAACGTTCAGGCTGGGCGACGTAACGCTGAAGGTCTTGCACACCCCCGGCCACACCCTTGAATCGACTACATACCTGCTTATTGATGAGACGGGCCGGGACCATGCTCTTTTCACCGGCGACACGCTGTTTATCGGCGACGTTGGGCGCCCCGACTTAGCCATCAAAGGTGATCTGGACGAGCGCGACCTGGCCGGAATGCTCTACGATAGCCTTCAGACGAAGATTATGCCGCTGGCCGACGACGTGATCGTGTATCCGGCCCACGGCGCTGGGTCGGCCTGCGGCAAGAGCATGAGTAAGGAAACAATGGATCGGCTTGGCCATCAAAAGCAGGTGAATTATGCGCTCCGGGTGGAATCGAAGGAGGAGTTTATCCAGAAAGTGCTTGATGGGCTGAGTACGGCACCGGCCTATTTTGCCGAGAATGCCCGGCTTAACAAAGAAGGCTATGAGCCAATCGACGCTGTCATGAAACGCGGCAGTCAGGCGCTTGCGCCCGACGCTTTTGAAGCCCTGATCAATGAAACTGGCGCTTTAGTGCTCGACGTTCGTGACGCGGCTGACTTTGCCACCGGATTTATTCCTAATGCCATCAATATTGGACTCAACGGGCAATTTGCACCCTGGGTGGGGACGCTCATTCCTGATCTGTTACAGCCCATTGCGCTCATAACTCCCGCCGGACAGGAGACCGAAACGGTGCTGCGGCTGGCCCGCGTCGGCTACGACCACTGCATTGGTTTTCTGGATGGCGGTTTTGCTGCCTGGGTGCAGGCGGGTAAAGAAACAGACACGATCCAAACTATTTCGGCCAGTGAATTTGCCCGGCGTAAGGTTACCAACCCCAGTTTGTCCGTAGTAGATGTCCGTAAGCCCGTTGAGTATGAAGCTGAACATGTCGAAGGGGCTGTGAACCTGCCCCTGGATAGCATAAGCGAACATATGAATGAGCTTCACCCAAACGAGCCCGTTTATGTTCACTGTGCCGGTGGCTACCGGTCTATGGTGGCCAGCTCAATCCTGAAAGCACGGGGATTTGATACTATAGTAAACGTAGATGGCGGCATTGCGGCCATAAAAAACACGGGCGTTCCGCTCGGGCTTACCCATCGTACGCACTGAGGCAGCAGGACTTATTTGTCTCTCACTTCACCGGGTTTTCGTCGATCCCGAGTCGTGGAAGTGCTGGATTCAGGACCTGAGGCACTAGTTTGATCCGAAATACCCGCGTACCCGCTACGTCGAAATCACAGCTATAAAACCCCCGCTGTTTAACACCCCGATACACGGCCGTGTAATTCACTTTTTGGGGCCAGCTATTTAAGGCTAATTCGGCCGTGACGGCATCGACCGCCTTTCTAAGGTTGGAGAAGAAAATAACCGTTGACTCGCGTTGCCGAATGGCATTAAGCGAGCCAACGTGCTGGATGGTTACTTCGTAAATAATACGCCCTGACAACCTGATCTTAGATGATTTTGTAGCGCTATCTGGTAATTGATTCATATATAGCAATAATATGGAAAATTATTTACCTATTTTTC
>DATHAW010000737.1:0-7703 GCA_035296465.1 Spirosoma sp. | reverse complement strand
CCAATCCACCCAGAATCAACAGATAGGGCGGAATCCGGGTGTAGAGCAATAACCCAATCGTTACCAGCACCACAATGACCGACGGCCAGTGCGGGGCCATAGGCTGAAAAAGAATGATAGCGGCTGCCGCTGTTAGCCCCGTACTGGCCGCATTTATACCATCCAGCGAGGCACGTACCACGCGATACCGTTTAAGCTGTTCCCAAAAACGATATACAAAGAAAATAAGGAACGTACCGGGCAAGAAAATACCAGCCGTCGATACAAAACTCCCCCAAAACTGTCCGCTAATACCTTCATGCCGCATCGCTAACGTACCTATATACGACGCGAAGGCAAATACCGGCCCCGGCACGGCCTGCACCAGCGCCAGCCCAGACAGAAACTCCTCGCGGCTCAGGTAATGCTTAAACGCCACGAACTCATTGTAGAGCATGGGCGTCAGCACCTGCCCTCCTCCGAAGACCAAACTTCCGTTGCGGTAGAAATTTTCAAAAAGCCTGACCGGCAGTGACTGCGTCAGGGCGCCCACCCCAGCCGCGGCCAGAAACACCCCAAACCACAAAAAAAAGTTAGACCACTGTATTTGCAGGGGCTTTTTATCCATGCGCTCCTGCTTTGCGTAGGTTAGGGCCGTTGTAAGTCCACCAACCACAATCACCAGGGGCGTCATGACCGGCGACCGAAATAGGTAAGCCACCACCGTTGCCAGTAACGCCAGTGTCAGGCTAACCTTGTTTTTAAGTACTTTTTGCCCGATTCGAAACCCCGCCACGATCAGAAACCCCACGGCCATCGGCTGAATGAACCGGGCAAAGTCCAGCGACAGGTGACGCTGCTCCAGATAGTATATTCCCATTCCGGCGGCCGTCATTATCGATACGCCCGGTAATACCCAGATCAGCAGGGTGATGTAGGCGAGGTTTGGTCCTCCTATTTTGAATCCAACCGCCGTTATCGTTTGCGTGGAGGTAGGCCCCGGCAGTATCTGACAGAGGGCATTGAGTTCCATTAATTCGGCCTCCGTCAGATACCGGCGTTTCTTTACAAACCGGTCGAAAAGCATGGCAAGGTGTACCTGTGGTCCGCCAAATGTGGTCAATGCCAGAATCAGCACATCTTTTAAAAAGATGACGTAGCGTATCTTTCGTACCGGCTGAATATAAGGCAGGGTTGGGCGCATCATGGGCAGACTGACATACAAATAAAATGGATTGGGCTGACTGCCAATAATCTCAGCAAAAGAAAATCCGGTTACATCCGCCCAATCCGCTTTTTCCGTACGCCATTTATTTCTTTAACCCCAGTTCGATGAGTCGCTCGTTGAGGAACTCACCGGCGGTCATATCGACGTACAGTTTCGGGTGCTGCTGGTCAATGCAGCTATCCAGACAGCTTAAGTCCATGTCGGCGCGTGGGTGCATAAAAAACGGAATTGAATAGCGCGACTGGTTCATTTTTTCGCGGGGCGGGTTCACGACCTGGTGAATGGTTGACTTAAGCTTGTGGTTTGTAAGCCGGTCGAGCATGTCGCCAACGTTTACAATCACCTGGTCGGGCAGGGCGGTGATGGCGATCCACTTACCATCGCGCCGGAGTACCTCCAGGCCCTCGGCCGATGCCCCCATTAACAGCGTAATGAGGTTAATGTCGCCATGGGCTGCAGCCCGGACGGCCCCATCGGGGGTTGTGGTCGGGTCGAGCGGGAAATAGTGCAGCGCCCGTAGGATGCTGTCGCCCTGCTGAACTTTGTCGTCAAAATAGGTTTCGGGCAGTTCCAGATAGAGCGCAATGGCGCGCAGGAGTGTTTTTCCTGCATTTTCCAGTGTCTGGTAGGCCGTTAGGGCGGCATCGCTAAATTCAGGATATTCAGTAGGCAGAACGTTGGCAGGCATATCCCCCACCGGTTCGGGCTGGCCGATGTGGTAAAACTCTTTCAGGTCGGCTACCTTAAACCCTTTGGCGGTTTCCTTCCCCTTGCCAATGTAACCGCGCTGTCCGTTCAGTTCGGGGTGCTCATACTGCTGTTTGACGGCATCAGGGGCGGAGAAAAAAGCCTGCGCTGACTCATAAAGTCGTTTGGTCAAATCGTCGGTCAGGCCGTGGTTGCGGATAGCCACGAAGCCGATCTGGTTGAACGCCCGACCCAGATTTTGGACAAAAATGGCCTTCCGGTCGGCATCGCCCGAGGAAAAATCGGCTAAATCCAACGAAGGAATCTCATCGTATAACGCTTCGGTTTGCATAGACAAAACTGTTTTTGCAAAAGTACGAAAGATTGGCTAACTGGCGGGACGGATCAATGAACACGGCATCTACAGAATGGTAGTGTGTTGATAAAAATAGTATCTTCCCCTTCCATTTCCAGCTTTGCCAACGTTATAACCCATCTAACTCCGCGCACCAATGCCCGTATTTACCCTCGGTATCGAAGAAGAATTTCAGACCATTGATCCCCAAACCGGCGAGTTACGTTCTCACATGTCGAAGATCGTTGAAGGGGGCAAAATAGTCCTTCAGGAACGCGTAAAAGCCGAAATGCACCAGGCCGTGGTAGAAGTAGGCACCGACATCTGCAACAACATCCACGACGCCCGCAAGGAGGTGACGTACCTACGCAAAATGATCATTGAACTGGCCGATAAGCAGAACCTTAAGATTGCCGCTGCCGGTACCCACCCGTTTTCTGACTGGCAGACGCAGCTGATTACGCCCAACGAACGCTACGACCAGCTCATCGACGAACTGCGCGACGTGGCCCGCTCAAACCTGATTTTTGGGCTGCATGTCCACGTAGGTATTGAAAGCCGCAACGAAGGCATCCAGATTATGAACGCCGTGCGTTATTTTCTGCCCCATATCTACGCCCTGTCGACCAATTCACCGTTTTGGCGCGGCCGCAACACCGGCTTCAAATCGTACCGCTCCAAAGTTTTCGACAAGTTTCCCCGCACGGGTATCCCAGATTTCTTTTCGTCGGCGGCCGAATACGACGAGTACCTGGCCCTACTGGTGAAAACGGGTTGCATTGACAATGGCAAGAAAATCTGGTGGGACATCCGCCTGCACCCTTTTTTCGACACCATTGAGTTTCGCATCTGCGACGTACCGATGCGCGTTGACGAAACCATCTGCCTGGCGGCCATTATGCAGGCGTTGGTGGCCAAGATTTATAAGCTGCACCAGCAAAACCTAAATTTCAGGCCCTACCGGCGCATTCTGATCAACGAAAACAAATGGCGGGCTGCCCGCTACGGGATCGAAGGCAAACTCATCGACTTTGGAAAGCAGGAAGAAGTACCGACGCATCACCTGATTCACGAACTGCTCAATTTTATCGACGACGTAGTGGATGATCTGGGCAGCCGCGCCGAGTGCGAATATGTCCTGAAAATCCTTGAAATGGGCACTGGAGCCGATCGGCAGCTCGCCGTTTTTCAGCAGCACAAGAGCCTGAAAAGCGTGGTGGACTACATCGTTGACGAAACTTCTTTCGGAATCAGGTAGTTATCACGGGAGCAGCGGCAGAATAGCCGCTTTTTCGGTTTCTATTCGTGCGGCTATCCAAATGCCCAATAGTGTATGAGTTTATTAAGAATTGCGGTTCTGGACATGAACAACAACCAGCCTAACGAAGGCATGCGTTGTATTTTGCACGCCATCCGGAACGTACAGGGCGACAAAACGACCCAACTGGGATTTGATGTGTTTAACGTTCGGGGTGCCAATGAAATTCCGGACCTCAGCTACGATGTTTATATTTCATCCGGCGGACCGGGTAGTCCAATGGCGTCGGATGAGGCCTGGGAAAAGCCGTATTTCGGGCTGATTGATGGACTTTTTGAGTGGAACCGCCGGCATGAAGACAAGAAGTTTGTTTTCCTGATCTGTCATTCCTTTCAGTTGGTGGTGCGGCACTTGTCGCTCGGAACCCTGAGCAAACGCCGGTCGACCTCATTCGGTATATTCCCAATCCACAAAGTTGGTGATGGCTGTTCGGACCCCATGCTGCTGGGTTTGCCCAATCCGTTCTTCGCCGTCGACTCGCGCGACTACCAGATTACGGAGCCGGATGAGTCCCGCCTGAATGCGATGCAAGCAACCATTCTTTGTCTGGAGAAACCTCGCCCCCACGTACCCCTTGACCGGGCAGTGATGGCCATTCGCTTCTCCGACGAAATCGTGGGCACGCAGTTCCACCCCGAGGCCGATGACGAAGGAATGCTGCGTTACTTCCTGAGTGATGAGAAACGCAATCAGGTAATCACCAATTTCGGTCAGCAGAAATACGACGAGATGGTAGCCTACCTACAGGATCCCGACAAAATTGCCTTGACCGAATCGGTGGTGCTGCCCGGTTTTTTGCGCCTGGCCATGCTGCGGCAACCCATTGGGCACCATGCTCACCAGTTATCACTAACCAGCGAACAACTTCTTGACCAGGATTGAGCTGAGGCTTCCTCCTTTGCCGGCTGTTGTCTATTCAGTAATCCTGTCGACCGATCATGATCGAGTCTCTACGTAAAGCCTATAATGAATCCTTCAGCCCGGAGCGATACCAGGCATTTCTGGCTACCATTGACCACGACTGGCCCGGACTGTTAGACTTCAGGGTGGCCGAAACGCCGGTGTTTGTGCCTAAGATTCTGACCGACAAGCTCCTCGCAGCCTGCGACGATATCATTAACGTTATTACGCGGGATGCTTTCAGGGCACTCACCGAACCCGCCATTCCAGCCGATCAGCGCGTACCAAACCAGCCACCCAACGATCATACGCAGTTTCTGGCGATTGACTTCGCCGTTTGCCAGGATAAGCAGGCCGGACCCTCGTTCGGCGAACTAACCCCTCAATTGATTGAGTTACAGGGATTTCCTTCGCTCTATGGTTTCCAGCCGTACGTAGCGAGCCAGTTTCGTAAGCAATTTCCGGTTCCTGAAACGCTGTCTCACCTGTTTAACGTAGCCGATAATGCGGAATACATTGAGCAGTTGCGCCGGATGATTGTTGGGGACTGCAACCCGGAGGAAGTAATACTGCTGGAAATTTTTCCCGAACGTCAGAAGACCCGCATCGACTTTGCGTTAACCCAGCAATACATCGGCGTGGCGCCGGTTTGCCTGACGAAGATCAAAAAGAACGGTCGGCAATTGTTTTACGAGAAAGATGGGCGGCTCATCCGGATCCGGCGAATCTACAACCGGCTGATCTTTGACGACTTGCAGAACTTTCCTGACCTAGAAACGGAGTTTCGCCTGACCGATGATGTTGACGTAGCGTGGGTAGGCCATCCGAACTGGTTTTTCCGCATTAGCAAGTACGCCCTGCCGCTGCTTAAAAGTCCGTATGTGCCCGCAAGTTATTTTCTATCAGACCTCTATGAGTACCCTGCCGACCTCGACAACTACGTCCTGAAGCCCCTGTTCTCGTTTGCGGGCAGCGGGGTAAAGCTCCACATCACCCGCGCCGACCTCGATGCCATTCCCCCAGACCAGCGTAACAATTACCTGATTCAGCGCAAAGTAACGTACGAGCCGGTTATTCAGTCGCCCGATGGGCTCGTCAAGTGCGAAATCAGGATGCTGTTTATCTGGCCAACGGAAGACAAACGACCAACTCTGATCACTAACCTGGGCCGGTTGAGCCGGGGCGAAATGATTGGGGTTAACTTCAACAAAAACAAAGACTGGGTCGGCGGTTCGGTGTGTTTCTTCGAGCAGTAAAATTTCAACTCCTACAGAGAGATTAAGGCATAACTCAGGGAAAGTGATGGTTGCATCCCTTCCACGCAAAAAAATTCACTGTAGTTAACATTAGTTATATGCAATCTGAGTCAATTGTCACCACCGAAAAAGCCGTATTTGACCTCTCCGGCAAGGTAGCCATCATCACCGGAGCCAGCAAAGGCATCGGGGAAGACATTGCCCGGCTGTTTGCCCGGTTCGGCGCGAAAGTCGTTGTCAGCAGCCGACGGCAAGAAGCCCTCGATCTCCTCGCCAACGACATCCGGGCAGAGGGCGGTGAGGCCACCGGCATTGCCGCCCATACCGGCGACATGGAGCAGCTTCGGCAGTTGATCGACAAAACGATTGCCCTGTATGGTGGCATTGACATATTGGTCAACAACGCAGCCACAAATCCCGTTTACGGCCCTTCGCTCGAATGCGACGAATCGGCTTTTGACAAGATCATGGGCGTAAACGTAAAGTCGCCGTTTGAGTTGAGCAAGTTGTGTTACCCCAGCATGAAAGCACGGGGTGGCGGCAGCGTTATCATGATGAGCAGCATTGCTGGTCATACGCCCGATCCAGGTTTGGGCATCTACAGCGTGAGCAAAGCCAGCCTGAACATGCTCACCAAAGTCCTGGCTAAAGAATGGGGCCCAGACGGTATTCGGGTCAACGCCATCTGCCCCGGCCTGATCAAAACCAAGTTCAGTCAGGCGCTCTGGCAGGACGACAAAACGCTGGCCCACTTCACCAAGCGGTTGCCCATTGCCCGCATGGGCACCACCGACGAAATTAGTCCATTGGCCTTGTTTCTGGCTTCCGATGCGTCCTCGTACAGCACGGGAAGCCTGTTTTATGCCGATGGCGGCACGGTAATTTAACGGGTATGCCGTCGACAAACGACCCCGAAGTCTGGCTGCGCGGGCCACTGCCCGACGTAACGCCCCTGCTTCAGCCCGTAGCCCATGCGCTTATGCAGGCCCGCGAGGAAGTTACCCTCCTGCTGGATGGGTTTCCGGCTGAACATTTGTGGGAACGTCCGGCAAGTTGGGACCACACGGGCCAACCGGCTAAACCACTGGCTTCGGTTGGGTTTCACCTGCAGCACCTGACTGGTGTTCTCGACCGGCTCTTTACGTATGCGCGGGCACAGGCGCTATCACCAGTTCAATTAGCCGCACTTGCGCAGGAAGGAAAAGACAGAACTGAATTACCCTTAACGGTAGTAGAATTGGTACAGCAGTTCGATAATCAGGTGGACAAAGCCCTGGACCAGCTTCGCATGACTAATGAGCATACGTTGACCGAAGTGCGGCTGGTTGGGCGGGCGGGGCTACCTTCAACCGTAATGGGTTTACTGGTTCACGCTGCTGAGCACACAATGCGGCACGTAGGGCAGTTACTGGTAACGGTACGGGTTATCGGCAGAAACACAACTGAGAGACAGTAAAAGCTTGAAGTGACTTTCACGTTCAGGTAATTCCATTGGAGCAATTATTAATAATGGTCAATACGTAAAAACAAGAAGTAACCTTTTTGTGAATACGAGTTTGCACTTACTATACGACTGTTTAGCACGTCTACTATTCTTATTTGTAATCAGCAATCCTTAATACCAGTCTTTTATTCTTTTTCACCTAACGCCAACATGGGTTGATAGATGATGACGTTACGTGCCTGATTATAAACCGATTCCGATCTTTACACCCCTGTTTGAGTTGGGCTGCCCAGCTTCATACGGGACGTGCATCCTGTCGCCGGGAAGGATGGCAGCGCGAAGCGAATTAATCAATGGTATCCCTGCGACTTATTTCCGCTTGGAGACTCTTCACGTTTTTTGAATATCTGGAACCAATCAACAAACCAACAATCAGCAAACCAAAAGTTAGGAAAGCACTTCCTTTATGAGTAGCCGACCAAACTGCAATGCCAACCAAGGCACCTATGAATAAAGCAGTTAGAATTTTTTGAGAC
>DATHAW010000736.1:0-2657 GCA_035296465.1 Spirosoma sp. | reverse complement strand
AGGATGCTCATTCGCTACTTTCTGCCCAGCCCAGCCTTGCGTGAATACGTAAGGCTGCTTCAGTTAATCCATTTTGTATTTCCAGATGCGGCCGAGGTGCCTGTCAAACCATATTGGCCACGCCCCGAACACTGCTTGACGTTTTATGCCCGGCAAACCGAAACCATTGAGGACATCGATAGCGGCAAACAGGTTCAAAAACCCCGTTCGGCGCTGATCGGGCAATCGTCTATCGTGACAAACCGGTACGTCGGACGGGAGTTTCTCGCGTTTCAGGTCGTATTTCAGCCCGGTGCGCTGTTTCGGTTGACGGGTATCCCGGCTCACGAATTAACCAATACGTTTGTGGATGCCGAAGCTATTTTCACGCCTGAAATCCGGCTAGTTAACGAACGGCTGAACAGCACCGATTCCTACGCCCAAATGACAGAAATTGTGGAGGAATTCATTCAATTTCTGATTCGAAAATCGAAAAAAGACCTGCGACCTATTGACAAAGTAAGCTTGTTCATGCTTCAGAATCCTGCGAACGTGTCTTTAGATTGGCTGGCCGATCAGTCCTGTTTGAGTACGCGGCAGTTTTACCAAAACTTTGTGCAGCGGATGGGCATAAGTCCCAAGCTTTACCGGCGAATCATTCGCTTCGATAACACCATTAGACTCAGAAATGCGCAGCCTCATAAAGACTGGCTGAGCATTGCCGTTGAGTTAGGTTACTACGATTACCAGCACCTGGTACGGGATTACAAAGAGTTTACTCACCTAACGCCAACCGAGTTTTCGCAGCGGGAAAACCAGGCACCCGAACGGACATTCGGCATTGTGGAGACGTAATGGCAACCTGCATGGATTGCCATTTTTTACCACCAACTCTCCCAAAAACTAATTGACTTTTGCATACCACTTTAAATCATTACTGGTTATGCAGCGTCGAAAATTCTTACCAACAGCAGAAGCTGCCACGTCTCTTAGCGCGTCGGCCACGACCATCAGTCCTGTATCAACAGGAAAAAGCTTTACGGTGAAAGTGGGAAAAGACCGCTTCAACGAACCAATCTTATACCAGGGCATCAATCCAAATCTGGTGAAAATACCGGCCAGTGACACGGGCGGGCAACTAGCTGTTTTTGACTATGAAGGGTTTGACAAGATTGGTCCTCCCCTGCATATGCACCTCCATCAGGACGACATCTTTTACGTCGTGGAAGGCGCGTATTTGTTCCGGATTGGCAGCCAAGCGTGGCGTCGTGGACGACCGTCAGCCTGTTTTCAGGCACCCATGCGACGGCCTTCTCTGAGTCAGCACCAACAGCCGGGTATAAAACAACAATTTACGATATGACCAGATAAAGCGCATTAGGAATAAATACTTAATTTGTCGACGCTTAAAGCAACTGACCCACCAGATTCCGGCTTTTTGCCGATCGACCGCCCTTGAGTAAGCGCTTCGTGTTCCTGATTTCCTTACTGGTTACGGTGAGCGTATCTGCCCAATCCGTGCATATCCTCACTGACAGCGCTTCGGCACCCATCAATACGTATGCCGTTCTGCCCGACCAGGGATACACCCTCGATCAGGTACGTACCGATACCACCCTTCGGTTTGTCCTTAATGATTCGCTCCGGCCCGCCCAAACCCGTTCTTACTGGCTCAGGCTGGTTGTGGCCAATCCAGCCCATGATGATGAACGCTATAACCTATCGCTGCATCCTTCTTTACACAATACGCTCTACTATTTCGATGCCAACCGCCAACGGTGGATTTCGCACCAGGGCGGGGTCGATGTGCCCCAAAAGGGACGCCGTGACCGAAACCTGATGCCTTTTGTAGCCCAGGGGCAGGCCCAAACTTCCCTGTATATCCACGTCGACCTGAAGTTGCTCCCTGAATCTGACCAGTCACTCAAACCAAAGATCATTATTGAAAAACAGGCTGCTACTACCAGCAGAGAGCAGTTCTTGCTGATTACCTGGATTACGTCGCTGTCGGTGTTGTTCCTGTTTTTTCTGAACAACCTGTTTGTCTATCTCAGTTTCAGGGATAAAATCGTCCTGTACTACCTCATCGAGCAGGTAGGCGGAATGATTTATATTACGTACTACAAAGATTTTTTTGACGTACTTTTTTCCGGCCCATTTTTCACCCTCGGGTTGTCGCCCAGTGGGTATATCCACTATTTTAGTCTTGGTAGTTTGCTACAGCACAGCAGTATTGTGCTGATGCTGTATGGTCTGGTGCAGATGACCCGCGCCTACTTCAATACGCCCATTACGCTACCCCGGCTGGACTCCCTGCTCAAAACAGGATTGGTCATGTACGGGCTGTTTACGGCGGTCATTCTGGGGATCAACGTGGGTTTTGTTTACGGGGAAGATTACACGTTAAAGTACCATAACATGCTGGCGTTCCTGGTGATCGGGAGCATCATGGGTACGTGCGTGGCCGGTTACAGACGAAGGCTGCCGGCCGCCGGTGCTTTTTTGCTGGCCAATATGTTGCCCCTGACGTTCATGCTGGCTACGACTTTGTTTAATGTCTTGATGAATGGTCCTACTCCAAAAAGGTCATTCCTACCCGATCTGGTCATTATTACGCAGTCGCTTGCTTTCTCCGTGGCCCTGGTTGCCCGAACCAAACTGATTCAGAAGGAACTGAC